>JALUUZ010000082.1 GCA_027021095.1 Gammaproteobacteria bacterium | reverse complement strand
CTTGATGTTGATATCGTGCAGCGTGACAATACGTGGCAGCTCTGCGATATCACTGATAAACTTGCCCAGCTGGTGATAGGTGCCAGTCACACTGATCTTGATCGGAATCTCGACGAACTCTTCCTGTGCCTTTTCCGGCTGCGGATCGTACAGCCTGAAATCCAGCCCGGCAGCGAGCCCTTTCTGGGAGATGTCCTCGAGCAGTACCGCAACCTGTGTCTTGGTCGGCAGGCGCAGGCGCATCTTTTTGTAGTCACGCTCCATCTGCTTCAACAATGCCTTGAGCGCCAGCAGGTTGGCAGCCTTGCCCGCGCGGATCTTGAGGATGGTCATCTGCTTGGCCTCATCAGCAACCAGTTTGTCGCGCTGCTCCAGTTGCGGCATGGTATCCAGGTAAAACGCGCCGCCGGCGATCACCGCGCAGACCAGCACGATCACGACGATTTTCGCGACCAGCGGCCAGCTGCCGATGTTGCTCAGATCCAGATCATTGATGTCTTGGATATTCATTTTGCAGAAACCTCCGTCCTCAGCCGCCGATGCGGGTGCTTGCGCTGTACTTTTTTGTGCTCCTCGCCCTCCTTGACCTGCTTTTGCTCGGCGTTCAGCGTAAACTCGATCACCCCGTTACGGCGGCCTCGGCGGCTGCCGCCACGCTTGACTATGTCGAGCACCAGCTTGCCCAGCCAGTCCGATTTTTCGAGCTGGGTGATATAGTGGGATATATTGTTGTTGTCCTCGGCCACCCCCTTGAGCACCACCTTCCGCCCCTGCTGGATGATCGCCGTCAGGTAGACATCCTTCGGCAGGCGCCGCGACACCTCGTCGACCAGGTGCACCACTTCCGCCCTGTTGCGCTCCAGGTCACGTACTTTTTCGATCCGGCGGCGCAATGTCTCGCGCGTTTTTTCGATACGCTTGATCTCGGCGATCTTCTTGTCCAGCTGGCGGATACTGTTCTTGATGAACGCAATCCGCTTCTTCTGGTAATCGATACGGTCTGCCTCGTACATATGCACACCAAGCATGACCAGGGCAGTGATGACCACCATCAGCGTCAACATGATAAAAAACTCGATCTGCCGCTGTTTGCGCAGCTTCTCACGCCAGGGCAATAGGTTTATGCGTGCCATTTCAGTCAAAACTCCTTAAGGCCAGGCCACAGGCAATCATCAGTGCCGGCGCGTCGTTGTTCAGGGTCTGCGGTTTCACCTTCTGTGATAAGGCCATGTCGGCAAAGGGATTGGCGATGGAAGTCGTGGTTTCGATCCGCATCTCGATCATCTCATCGATACCGGGGATCGACGCGCTGCCGCCCGCCAGCACGATATGATCGACATGGTTGTGCTGCCCCGAAGAAAAGAAAAACTGCAGTGAACGGCTGACCTGCTGCGCCATCGCGTCCTTGAACGGCTCCAGTACTTCTGCAGCGTAGTTGTCCGGCAGGCCTCCCTGGCGTTTGGCCATGCCTGCTTCCTCGTAGGACAGGCCGTAACGGCGCATGATCTCTTCGGTCAGCTGCTTGCCGCCGAACACTTGTTCACGGGTATAGACGATGTTGTGATCATGCAGCACGTTCAGTGTGGTCATGGTCGCGCCGACGTCGATCACCGCGATCGTCTGATCACGGCCGTGACCGGGCAGTTGCTCGGCGACCAGGCGGAACGAGTTCTCCAGCGCGTAGGCTTCGACATCGACCACCTCGGCCTCCAGGCCGGCTTCCTCCAGGGCCTCGACCCGCATGTCGACATTTTCGCTGCGCGAGGCGGCCAGTAATACATCAACCCCTTCAGGGTTTTTCTCCGAAGGCCCGATGACTTCGAAATCCAGGTTGACCTCTTCCAGTGGGTAAGGAATGTACTGATCCGCCTCGAGCTCGATCTGGCTCTCCATTTCGTCATCGGACAATGACGCACTCATTGGAATGATCTTGGTGATCACCGACGAGCCGGCGACCGCGACCGCTGCATGCTTGCAGCGCGTGCCGGAGCGTTTGACCGCCTTTCTCAGGCTCTCACCCACCGCCTCGACATCCGCGATGTTTTTTTCCACCACCGAATTCAACGGCAATGGCTCGACCGCATAGCTCTCGACGCGGAACCGGCCACCCTGACGACTGAGTTCCAGCAGTTTCACTGCGGTTGAGCTGATATCGATTCCAAGTAGAGAGGGTTTTTTTCGGTTAAAAAGTCCCAATGCTCGATTCCTTCTTTTTCACGTTAAAGTCGGAAATTGTGTACAAATTCACGTGTTCTTGTACCAACCTACAACCCGAAAATAATGTATACTTGTATTTCAAGCGCTTCAGCGATAATCTTGAAGATCGTGTTGAATGCACTCACTCAATGTCCATATCGGTCAAACCGTACAAGTACTTTAGGCAATGACATCATTACTGACTATAATATCTAGGGTTTTTGGTTTCTTCTTACTGTGCATAGGACTGGTGTCGGCGCTGGCCCTTGTGGTCACTATTAGCGCTTTCTTATATTTTTCGTCGGAGATCCCGACCACCAAGAACATCGACAAGGTCCAGCTGCAGGTGCCGCTGCGCGTGTTCAGCAGGGAGGGTGACCTGCTTGGCGAGTTCGGTGACAAGCGGCGCGATCCGCTGACCTACGACAAGATTCCGAAGAAACTGGTCCAGGCCTTTATCTCTGCCGAGGACGACCGCTTCTTCTCACATATCGGCATCGACTACATGGGGCTGACCCGTGCATTCCTGACGCTGCTGACGACTGGTGAACGCCGCCAGGGCGGCAGTACCATCACGATGCAGCTGGCCAAGGTCTTGTTCCTGTCCTCGGAAAAAACCTACAAGCGTAAATTGCTGCAGGTCTTCCTGGCGTTCAAGATCGAGCGCGAACTCTCCAAGGAACAGATCATGGAGCTGTACCTGAATAAAATCTATCTTGGCAACCGTTCCTACGGTGTCGGTGCGGCGGCCCACGTCTACTACGGAAAGAACATCAAGGACCTGACGCTGGCACAGATGGCGATGATCGCCGGGCTGCCGAAAGCCCCGTCACGCTACAATCCGCTGGTCAGGCCCAAGCGTGCACTGTCGCGGCGCAACTACGTGTTGAAGCGTATGCTCGAACTCGGGCACATCACCCAGGAGGAGTACGACACCGCGATCAACGAAGAAATCAGCTCGACCCGGCATAAACTCGCAGTCAGTATCGACGCACACTACGTGGCGGAAATGGTGCGCAAGGAAATGCGTGACAAGTACGGCGACAATGCTTATAAAGACGGCTATGTCGTCTACACCACCATTCGCAGCAAGCACCAACGAGCAGCCAACAGGGCATTGCGGCAGACACTGCTGGATTATGACCGGCGGCACGGTTACCGCGGGCCGCTGCAGCACAAGCCGCTGCCTGCAGATGCAAGCCTGAAAGAAAAGGAAAGCCGGCTGAGTGAATACCGGCGCACGATCGGCGGGCTGGAAGCCGGCCTGGTCACCTCGGTCAGTGACAAAAGCGCCGAGGTCTACCTGGGCGACGGGATCGATGTCGTACTCGATTGGGAAGGAATCAAGTGGGCGAAAAAATACATCAGCGAAACCCGCAAGGGGCCGCGTATCAAGTCGGCGCACGATGTACTGAAACCCGGGGACATCATCCGCGTCGAAAAACGTCCGAACAACAAGTGGTGGCTGGCGCAGGTGCCTAAGGTGTCCGGGGCGATCGTCGCGGTCGATCCGAAAGACGGCGCCATCACCGCACTGGTCGGCGGATTCGATTTCTTCGACAACGAAAACAACGGCAAATTCAACCGCGTCACCCAGGCCAGGCGTCAGCCGGGATCGAGTTTCAAACCTTTCGTGTATG
>JALUUZ010000081.1 GCA_027021095.1 Gammaproteobacteria bacterium | reverse complement strand
CAGCACAAGATTCACCACTGGAACGTTACCGGCGGGACCTGCAGTCCGCCGCTTACCGGTATGATCCTGCACAAGAGAAAGTCGTGCACTATGCGCAGGCCTTGTACCAGGCCTGGCTGGGCAGGGGAGACGGCAGCCGGCGTGGTTTCTGGTCACGGCTGTTTGCCGGCGGCAAACCACCGGTCAAGGGCTTGTACATCTGGGGCGGGGTCGGGCGTGGCAAGACCTACATACTCGACCGCCTGTACCAGGCCTTGCCGACCGGGCGCAAGTCGCGCGTGCATTATCACCAGTTCATGCAGAACATCCACCGGGTGATGCAGCAGTTCAGGACACGGCCGGATCCACTAGAGCTGGTTGCGCAGCATGTCGCTGCTGACATCGATGCACTGTTCGTCGATGAATTCCATGTCGAGGACATTACCGATGCGATGCTGCTGGCCGGTCTGCTGCGCGGTTTGTTTCGCCATGGCCTGACGCTGGTGACCACATCGAATATTCATGTCGACCGGCTTTACCAGGATGGCTTGCAGCGTGAACGGTTTCTGCCTGCTATTGCATTGCTGAAGCAGCATCTGCATGTCGTCGAACTCGCAGCGGGCGCGGATTACCGAGAGCAGGGCCGGTCAGCCGGGCTGGATGCACAGGAACGGTATTTGTCTGACACCTTGAAACAAAGAGGGGTGGTCGAAGCAGACTGTTGCAAACGTCTGCTGGTCAATCAGCGGGTCATCCATGCCCGGGTCGTGCATGGGCGCCTGGCCTGGTTTGAGTTCGACGAGTTGTGTGATACCCCGCGTTCAGTGGCGGACTATATCGAGCTGGCCCGGCGCTTCGATGAAATCATCGTTACCGGGATCCCGGTGTTCGATGACAGTAATGAAAGCGCCGGGCTGCGGTTCGTACGCATGATCGATGCGTTCTACGACCAGCATGTCAAGCTGGTGTACTGGCTGCCTGTTCCTGTCAAGCAGCTTTACCAGGGACGAATGACGGCGTTTCAATTCCAGCGCACTTTGAGCCGGCTGACCGAGATGGCATCGGCTCACTACCAGCAGAGCCACCAGTCCTCAGAGACGCCGGACGGCCTGGAGTCCAGGCTGACTTGTCAGCAGTCCCGCAGGTTCAATCGAGACAAGGACTGACGGTACACCGCGGCGGTTACTTTGTCGATTGTTTCTTGTCTGTCTGGCCGGTTGCTTTTTTCTGTGGCTTGCTGTTTTTGCCCTTGCTTTCGGGGTTGACCTTGATCAGTTCGATGTTGAAGATCAAAGCCTGGTAAGGACCGATCTGTGGTGGTCTTCCGCGCGGCCCGTAGGCGAGATTGTAAGGCACGTAGAGACGCCATTTCGCGCCTTCTTTCATCAGCGGCACCGCGATCTTCCAGCCCTGGATCATCTGGTTCAGGCGGAACGAGATAGGCCGCCCGGCGCGGTAGGAACTGTCGAATTCCTTACCGTCGGGTTTTTGTGCACTGTAGTGTACCTGGACGACATCGTTGACGGTCGGTGATTTGCCTTTGCCTTTCTTGAGAATTTTGTACAGCAGTCCGCTTTTGTGCGCAATGACGCCTTTTTCATTTTTCTTGGCCTGCATGAACTTCTTGCTTGCGTCGAGCAGTTTCTTGGCTTTTTTCATCTGGTAGGCCATCATGACCTGTTGCATTTCCATCGGCGTGAACAACAGTTTATTGCCGTTGGTTGCGTCGCGGATTCCCTGCAGCAGGATTTCGATATCCAGCGATTTGAGATCCGGGTCGTTCTGGCGTGAGAGTTTGATGCTGTGGCCCAACTGCGTGCCCAGGATGTAACTGATCTCCTGGATTTCAGTCATCTTGTTTTTCTTCAGCTTGCCCGCTACCGAAGATTTTTTGTTGTTTTCGCTCGTTTTCGGCGAGACTTTCTTGTCAGCCGGCTTCTTGTCGTTCGCGCTGCGGTCATCCGCTGACTTGCCACAGGCGGTAGTGGAAAAGGCTAGCAGTGTGATCACTGCGAGAGCAATTCGATGAGACATGGTGTTTCCTTCGATGTTGGTGGTAACAGGTTGTGCTATTGTAACCAACTCGTGCCGGAAGGTCGACCTGAAAGCCTGCGCACAGGGCGGTTTTTCCGGGGTTTTCGCCATTACGCTGTTCGCGAAACCTGGTTCAGTTGATATACTAAGCTGTGTACTGTGGCTTGACCCGCCCTGTTTGCAGCGCAATGCGGCACCATGGCGTGCCATGACCTCATCGCAGCAGGAGGCTGGTGAACAAGACAGGTCAAGCCGTGACTGCGCAAATTATGGACTCTATTTCTATGGTATAGTTCCATGGCAGGGGTTGCAGGCAAAGGGGAGTATGAAAAAGACAGTTATCCACAGTCGGCTCGAGACCAAGAAAAACGCCAGAAACCGGGGTATCTACGAGCATTTCAATCAGCATTACCTGCATGTTTCCGAATTGCGCCAGGGCGTCAATATCGATTATATCGTTGACCTGGCCGTCTTGAAGCCGGAAAGCCACTACGTGATCCATATCCCGTGGAACTGGCTGGTGATTTCGGCCTTGGCGATCGGTGTGTTTGCCGGTCTGCTGACCCACGTGCTGTTCAATCCTGACATGCGTACCATCTTGATCTTCTTTCCGTTGTTGTTGATGCTGTTCGTGTTCGTGATCCTTGCGCTGCGTCAGTTCGTGATCGCTTATGAACGAAAATGCGTGTTTCTGTCCCGTTATGCGGCCTATCCGATCCTGGAGATCCCGTTTGAATCCAGAAATAAAGAGCGGTTTTACAATTTTATCGAGCAGCTGGAAAACCAGATCCAGATTTCGATCAATTCGCGCAATATTCCTGAGGAAGTGCTGCAGGCCGGGGAGATGAAGACACTGCGGCGGCTGAGTACCAAGGGTGTGCTGACCAAGCATCAGTACAATACGGCGAAGAACCGTATCTTCAGGAAACTCGACACGCTCAGTGACTATTGATACGGGTCCGTTCTGTTACTTCAATATAAAGCGCACCGGCACCAGGATGCTGGCTTCCGTTGCCCTGCCGCCGCGCCTTGATGGTTTGAATTTCCATTTCGCGATCGTCGTTCGTGCACTGCGGTCGAGCACGCGGTAGCCACTCGGTCGTGCGATCGTCACCCGCAGCGGTTTCCCCGTACTGCTGACCCGCACCCGCAGCACGACCCGGCCTTTCCAGCCGTGCTTTCTGGCCAGGTACGGATAAGGTGGGTAGGGGTTGTCGGCACTGCCAAGGCTGTAACGCGGCGGGCTGTCGCCACTGGTTGCGGTGTGACTTGTCGGCGCAGCATGCCCCCGCGCACCAGGGCTGTGTCGGTGTGGCCGTTTTGCCTGCAGACGTCGGCGGTAGGCGCGCGGTCTGCGGCGCAGCCGTTGTTTGTCTCTGCGTATCACCGGGTGTGCGGCGCTCGGCGGCCGCTGCCGCGCGGTGACAGGCCCGGTAGCCTGGGTCGGGGCCGTGTTTTCTGACAGCGCCCGCCGGGCGCCCTGGTTGGCGCGCAGTTGTATACGGATTGTACGCTCGATCCGCAGCGCCGGCAGCGCCAGCGGTTCCCGGACCGGGTGTGCGGTGGCGAATAACAACAGGTGCAGCAGGCTGGAAACTACCAGTGCTGCCAGCAGTAATCGGCGCGGGTGATCGTGCTGCCTGGATTGCATGGGAAATTCATTCATTGCTGCATTCCCACGGGATGGTGATCCTGGTACCGTCGGCGTGCAGTTCGCGGCAGCTGATGCGATAGACCTGGCGCAGGTTTTGTGGTGTCAGTACTTCGGCCGGGGTGCCGGAACAGACGATACGGCCCTGGTCCAGCAGCCAGAGCCGGTCGCAGAAAC
>JALUUZ010000080.1 GCA_027021095.1 Gammaproteobacteria bacterium | reverse complement strand
GCCGGGCGCCCTGGTCGGCGCGCAGTTGTATACGGATCGTATGCTCGACCCGCAGCGACGGCAGCGCCAGTGGTTCCCGGACCGGGTGTGCAGTGGCGAATAACAACAAGTGCAGCAGGCTGGAAACTACCAGTGCTGCCAGCAGTAATCGGCGCGGGTGATCGTGCTGCCTGGACTGCATGGGAAATTCATTCATTGCTGCATTCCCAGGGGATGGTGATCCTGGTACCGCCGGCGTGCAGTTCGCGGCAGCTGATGCGATAGACCTGGCGCAGGTTTTGTGGTGTCAGTACTTCGGCCGGGGTGCCGGAACAGACGATACGGCCCTGGTCCAGCAGCCAGAGCCGGTCGCAGAAACGGCTTGCCAGTCCCAAGTCATGCATTACCGTCATGACCGCTTTGCCGTTTCGCGCCTGTTGTTGCAGCAGTTGCATGACTGCGATCTGGTGGTGCGGATCCAGTCCGGCGATCGGTTCGTCGACCAGCATAATCCTGGCGTCGACTGCCAGGGTCCGGGCAATTGCCACACGGCACAATTCACCACCTGACAACTGGGTGACCGCACGATCGGACAGGGTACGGATACCGGTTTCTTCGATTGCCTGGTCGATCCGTTGCTTGTCTTGCGGACCTGGCGCCTGGCCGAAACGCAGGTGTGGAATACGTCCCAATGCGACATAGTCGTAGACTGAAACCGGCCAGTGTGCGGTATGCTGCTGTGGCAGGTAGGCCACGGTCCTGGCCAGCAGCGTGCGCTGCCAGTGTGCCAGCGGTTTTTGCAGCAGGTGGATTTCACCACTGTCGGCAGGCAGGAAACCGAACATGGCTTCGAGCAGTGAGGACTTGCCGGCACTGTTGGGACCGATCAGGCCGGTCAGCCTGCCTTCGGCCAACTGCAGGGAGACCTGCGTCAAGACCTGGCGGCCGTCCCGGCTGAGCTGCAGGTTCTTTATGTCATAGACATTGTTGACGTTCTTCATCGGCCTGCCACCGTGTCCGCTTTACGGGTGAGAACCAGGTAGATAAAAAACGGGGCACCGAACAGTGCGGTCATCACCCCAAGCTTGAGCTCCACACCGGTCGGCAGCAGGCGTACCAGCAGGTCGGCAAAGACCAGCAGCGTGGCGCCGGCCAGTGCGCTCGGCAGCAGCAGGGCGCCGGGCCGGTGGCCGACGTGGCGGCGCATCAGGTGTGGAACGATCAGGCCGACGAAGCCGATTGCACCGGCGACCGAGACACTGGCGCCGACGGCCAGTCCGGCACCCAGGATCACGACCAGTTTCAGGCGCTTGACGTGGATGCCAAGGCTGGCGGCGGCTTGCTCGCCAAGGGTCAGTGCATCCAGCCCGCGGGCACAAAGAAACAATGCGGTACAACCGATGATCACGAACGGCGTAATCAGCCAGACATGCTGCATCGAGCGGTTGGCGACCGAACCCATCAGCCAGAACAGGATCTCCGACAAGGCAAACGGGCTTGGTGCCAGGTTCAGTGCCAGCGCTGTCAGTGCAGCACTGAGCGTGTTGATTGCGATACCCGCAAGGATCAGGGTGTACAGGTTTCCGCGTCCACGCCCGGCCAGCAGGTAGAGCAGTGCCATGCTCAGCGTGGCACCGAGGATGCCGCCGAGCGGTAGAAACAGGCTGCCCAGTCCGGCAAGGTTGAAATAGATGACGATCACCGCGCCGAGTGCGGCGCCGCCGGAGACACCGATGATGCCCGGTTCGGCCAGCGGGTTGCGCAGCAGTCCCTGGAGCACTGCACCGGCCAGGCCAAGGGTAAAGCCGATCAGCATTGCCAGCAGCAGGCGCGGCAGCCGTATCTCGAACAGGATCAGGTTGCGCAGTACCGGTTTTTGCGCTGACGGCAGGCCGAAACTGTGCAGGTCACCGCTCAGCAGTGAGACCGACGCCGTCAGGCACAGCAGCCCGAACAGCAGCAGGTTCAGGCCGGAACGTGTGTGCCGGCCGTCGTTCATCGTCCAGGTCTCCCGTGCCGGAAGCGGTACAGCCGCTGCAGCGCCCTGGCCACCGACGGACTGCCACAGCTGAGCCAGCGGGTCGGCAGGGTCACCACGCGCCGGCGCTGCCGGTAATAGCCTAAAGCGGGATGTTGCATCAGCAGCATAGACAGTGATGGCGCGGTGTCGTCCGGGCGTACCAGGATCAGCAGGTCGGGGTCGAGCCGCAACAGCTGTTCGACCGAGAGTGTCGACCAGTCGTGGCTGGAGGCAGGCAGCAGGTTTTGCATACCCGCCAGTGCAACCAAGTGGTTGAGCAGCGTGTCTCCGCTGCGGGTCCAGCCGCCGGGGTAGTAGGTCAGTACCTTGAGCGCGGGTGTCGCTGCGCCGGGATGGTTCAGTTTCCTGAGCTGTCGTTGCAGTCGCCCGGCCAGCAGGTCTGCTTTGTCGCTGGTGCCGAGCAGTTTGCCGAGTGCACGAAGATTCTGTTTGACCTGGGTGGTGTCTGTCGCCACCGGCAAGAGATAAACCTGGATGCCGAGCCTGCGCAGGCGGTTTCTGAGCAATACCGGGGTCAGCCGGCTGGCGAGCACCAGGTCCGGTTCGAAGCTTAGGATCTGTTCGAGCGAATTGTTGTGTGAACGCAGCATCGAGGCTTTGTGCCAGTAGCTGCTCAGCTGTGGATCCTTGACCAGGTGTGTGACCGCAACGAGCTGTCCGGGCCTGGCCAGCAACAGCGCGAGCTCGTCGGTGCACAGGTTGATCGAGACCACCCGCTGTGGTGCCGCCGGGCCGGCCACGGGCAGCAGCCAGCAGAGTACCAGTACCAGGTGCCTGACCCGCCTTGCTACGGGCGGTGAGGAGAAACCTGGACCGGCACTCACAGCCTGCTCCGGTGATCAGAAGCGGGCACTGACCCCGACATAGAAGGCACGGCCTGATGTACCATAGGTATAGACTTCTTCATAGTCCTCATCAAACAGGTTTTCGACCCTGGCGGTCAGCGCAAAGCGCTTGCTCAGTTTGTGGCGGACAGCCAGGTTGACGACGGCGTAGTCGTCGAGTGGTACCAGGGTGCGGTTGAAGAATGCATCGAACGCATAGTCCTTGATATCGGATTTTGCGGTATACGACAAGTAGATGTTGGTGCTGCTGACAGGCTGGTAGTTCAGCTGTACGGTAAACTGGTGCCGTGGGCGGCGGATCTGCTGCTCGCCGTTCGCGGTCTTGGCACGGGTATAGGTGTAGTTGGCGGCCAGCCACAGGCGCTCGCTGGCGCGCCAGCGCGAGGTGAACTCGATTCCGCGCGATTTCGACGTGCCACTCAGGTTGATCGCGGTATTGCCGGCGCCGGTGATCAGGTCAGTGATGTCCTTGTCGAAGTAGGTCAGGTCGACTTTCAGCCTGCGGTTGAAAAAATGCGACTCGATCCCGGCGTCCCAGCCCCTGGCTTTTTCGGGACTGAGGTTGGGGTTGCCGTTGAACGTGGCGGTAAAGCCGAACAGCTCGAACAGCGTGGGGTTCTTGACCCCTGTGCCATAGCTGGTGTGCAAACGATGCCGCGTTGAGCGTCCGGGCAGGTAGGCCAGCGTCACACGGCCCGTACTGGCGTTTTTGAAGATATCGTTGTCGTCGAAACGCAGTGCCAGCGATGAAAACAGTTTTTTGCGGTAGCTGTAGCGGTATTCAGCGACATAGCCCAGGTTGGTCACGGTTCGCTTGCCGCCACTGAAGCTGCTGAACATCTGGTCTGTTTCACGTTCGAACGCGGTCACCAGCTTGTGTTCCGAGTGACCGTCCGTGTTGCCGAATACGAAGCTGTTTTGGTAGTCGAATTTCTGTTTTTTGCCACGTGTCAGGAAGGTGGCCAGGCCGTTACTGAAG
>JALUUZ010000079.1 GCA_027021095.1 Gammaproteobacteria bacterium | reverse complement strand
GCCTTGTTGATCGGCAGTGCGACGATATCCGGCAGCGTGTGATTTTTTATGTAGACATGGCGCGCGGCCTGGTTGAGCCGGGTGCCGTCGCACTCGGGGCAGGGTTGCACGCTGAGAAACTTTGCCAGGGTCTCGCGTACCGCCTGCGAGTCCGTTTCGCGGTACCGCCGCGAGATGTTGTTGATGATGCCTTCGAAGCAATGGTGCTTGGTAGTCGTACGGCCGCGTTCGTTGGCGTAGCGGAACTCAATGATTTCGTCACCGCTGCCATACAGAATCACCTGGCGCTGTTTCTTGGTCAGTTTTTCGAACGGTGTCTCGACATCGAAACCATAGTGTTTCGCCAGCGACGAAATCATATGAAAATAGTAGACACTGCGTTGGTCCCAGCCGCGGATCGCGCCGCCGGCCAGGCTCAGTTGCGGGTGCGCTACCACACGTTCGGGGTCGATGAACTGTTGTACTCCCAGGCCGTCACACTGCGGGCAGGCGCCGACCGGGTTGTTGAATGAAAACAGCCTGGGTTCCAGCTCCGACAGGCTGTATCCGCAGTGCGGGCAGGCGAACTTCGACGAGAAGACTATGTCTTTTTTGCGCGGGTTGTCCATCCAGGCAACGCGCGCGATGCCGTTTGCCAGCTGCAGTGCGGTTTCGAATGACTCGGCCAGGCGTTGTTCGATATCCGGGCGTACTTTAAAGCGGTCGACAACCGCTTCGATCGTGTGCTTTTTGCGCAGGTCGAGTTTGGGTGCCTGGTCCAGTTCCATGACTTCGCCGTCGATACGTGCGCGGATAAAACCATGGGCACGCAGTTCATCGAGAATCTGCAGGTGTTCACCCTTGCGTTCCTCGACGATCGGCGCCAGCAGGTACATGCGCTGGCCTTCGGGCAGTGCAAGGATATGGTCGACCATCTGGCTGACTGTCTGTGCATCGAGTGCGACCTGGTGTTCCGGGCAGCGCGGAATCCCGGCACGGGCATACAGCAATCTTAGGTAATCATAAATTTCGGTAATGGTACCCACCGTCGAACGCGGGTTGTGCGATGTCGATTTCTGTTCGATCGAGATCGCCGGCGACAGGCCTTCGATATGGTCGACATCCGGTTTTTCCATCATCGACAGAAACTGCCGGGCGTAGGCGGAAAGGCTTTCGACATAGCGGCGTTGACCCTCCGCGTAGACGGTGTCGAAAGCCAGTGATGACTTGCCCGAGCCGGATAAGCCGGTGATGACGATCAGCCGGTCGCGCGGGATTTCAAGGTCGATATTTTTGAGGTTATGGGTCCGCGCGCCACGAATTAATATTTTGTCCATAACCTGTTAATATACGCTGTCTTGGCCCCGTAACGCAAAAGAGAGTTTAGTCATTGAAATCTGTAAGTGCAAATTTCCATCAACTGACATCCATCGAGCGCCGGGCTACTTTCAGCCTGGCGGCAATCATTGCACTGCGGATGCTTGGCCTGTTTATGATCTTTCCGGTGCTGATACTGTACCAGGGCCAGCTGGAGGGAGCGACTGAGTTTACGATCGGCGTTGCGATCGCGATCTATGGCCTGACCCAGGCGGTATTGCAGATCCCGTTTGGCATGTTGTCGGACCGCTACGGCAGAAAGCCGGTGATCGTCGGCGGGCTTTCCCTGTTCGTGCTCGGCAGTGTCGTGGCAGCCTGTTCGAGCAGTATCTGGGGAATCATCGCGGGTCGTGTATTACAGGGTGGTGGTGCGATTGCGGCGGCAGTGCTGGCATTGACTGCCGACCTGACACGCGAAGAAGTACGCACCAAGTCACTGGCGATCATCGGGATGAGTATCGGGCTTGCGGTGACACTGGCGTTCATTCTGGGGCCGGTCTTGAACCGCTTGATCGGTTTGTCCGGAATTTTCTGGGTGACCGCCGCCTTGGCGCTGAGCGGTATCCTGATCGTCTTGTATTTCGTGCCGACACCGGAGTCATCGCATTTTCACCGCGATACCGAACCTGTCCCGGAACAGTTTGTCAAGGTGATCAAGGATGCGCAGCTGATGCGTCTCAATCTTGGTATCCTGCTGCTGCACGCGATCTTTGCCGCTTGTGTACCGTTGGCGTTTCCGCTGATTCTGCAGCAGGTGTTCAAGCTGCATTCGCATCATCACTGGTGGGTCTATATCCCGGTGCTGAGCTTGTCGGTGCTGATCATGGTGCCGATGATCATTATCGGTGAGAAATTCCGGCGCATGAAACAGGTCTTCATCGCCGCGGTGCTGCTGGTCATGGCTGTCGAGCTCGGTTTTTACATGAGTTATACCCACCAGGTCCTGGTGTTTCTGCTGATGGTGTTGTTTTTCAGTGCGTTCAATTTTCTCGAAGCGGCGTTGCCGTCTCTGGTCTCCAAGACCGCACCGCCGGAAAGCAAGGGGACGGCCATGGGAGTTTATTCAACGACCCAGTATTTTGGCACCTTTGTCGGTGGATCGCTTGGCGGCTGGGTACTGTCTGTTTACCGGATTCCGGGTATTTTCGTGTTTTGCATGCTGCTGTCCGGCGTGTGGCTGCTGGCAGCATTGACGATGAAGAATCCGCGTTACCTGACGACGCAGCTGTTGAACGTGGGGGTGGTTTCCGAGTCGGAGGCCAGGCAGCTGGTGATGCAGCTGACTGCGGTACAGGGTGTGGCCGAAGCAGTGGTGATGGCGGATGAAGGGGTCGCCTACCTGAAGGTAGATGCCAAGGCACTGGATGAGCAGGCGCTGTTTGCCTACTCGAAGAGCGGCTAGCCCGCATTTCTCACCACCCTTCTACTGCGACGGCACAATGGCACGCCCTGGCACCGTTTCGCGACGAACGGTGGTGAGAAATGCGGACCAGGGATCACTTGGAGCCTGAACCCGCGGGCCGGAAGTTTTTTCTGCAACATTGCCTCGTCCAGAGGCGGCGCAGAAAAAAGCTTGCGGACTGCGGGATCGTTCAGGCGGGGGTTGTTATTTTCACGACCTGTCAAAGCAAATCACACGGGAAATGGTGCGTGCAATGCACCCTGCTTGCCTGCGCGCACCTCGGTCGCGAAAGCCACCCATGCCGCACCCTTGCACCGTCTCGCGACGAACGGTGGTGAGAAATGCGGGCTAGAACGGGACGCAGGTTGCAAATTAACGAATCGTTTCGTGCCGGCTTCAGCCCCGGCCACTGGATTTATCCTGCAATCAATTACTTAACAAAGCGCGGCCAGATTTTGGTCAGCGCCTGGCAGGGGAATTCTTGCTATTATATGGACGGGCACTGTGCGACAATAATTCTGCAGTGCGGGGTGCCGGAAACAGCGTGGTTTCCGGCAGAAGACTAAAGCAGACGAGGTTAAGGCAGATATGGCACGAGGCGTCAATAAAGTGATTCTGGTAGGTAATCTGGGTAAGGATCCTGAGATCCGTTATATGCCCAGCGGGGGTGCCGTTGCAAACATTACGGTTGCAACATCGGAGCAATGGAAAGACAAGCAGACAGGCGAACAAAAGGAACGTACCGAGTGGCACAACGTAGTGTTTTTCAATCGCCTGGCGGAGATCGTCGGTGAGTATCTAAAAAAGGGCTCACAGGTCTATATCGAGGGACGTTTACAGACTGAAAAATGGCAGGACAAGCAGGGCAACGACCGGTATACGACCAAGATCTATGCAAGTGATATGCAGATGCTGGGCAGCCGCGGTGGCAGTGCAAACTTCAATCCGCAGGGGGCGGGTGCAGCAAAAACGGCCCCGGCAGGGCAGAATGCGCCGCAGGTGGATGCCGCACCGGCGGGTTTTGACGACGATATTCCTTTTTAGTGGTTTTGGTATGCTTCGCACACCGCGAGGTAGGGTGTGTTGTGTATGCACCAGCAGCACGGCAAA
>JALUUZ010000078.1 GCA_027021095.1 Gammaproteobacteria bacterium | reverse complement strand
CTGCCGACGGCACACCGGACTTGATCAGGTTGACGATATCGGTTTCGGCAAACACACCGCACTTTGCCGCGACATGATGCAGTTTGCCATCGTCGAACTCAAGTGCAGTCAACTGCTGCGGAGACATCCCGACTTTGAGTACACACTTGTCGATCGTCGCGCCGGTTCCCGACGCACACTTGTCGTTCATCGACGTAATGACCTGGCGTTCGCCGGTCTCGGGGTTTTCCTTGAACAGAATGATCTTGGCATCCTGCCCGCCGAGTTCGATCACGCTGTTGACATCCGGATAGAGTTTTTCGACCGCCAGGGTCACGGCATTGACTTCCTGCACGAACCTGGCACCCAGCGGTTCGACCAGCGGGCCGGCCCCGGAGCCGGTGATAAAGACACTGATCTCCCGGTCGGGCACATCGGTGAACTCTTTCCTGGCTTCCTCCAGCAGTTCGAGCACCTTCTCGGCCTGCCGGGTTTCGTGGCGCTCGTAACGCTGCCACAGAATCCTGTACTGTGCGGGTTCAACGACGATACACTTGGCCGTCGTCGACCCCACGTCCAAGCCGATAAACAGGCTTGGGGTTGAGTTGTTTGCACGAGAACCCGAACTCGGTTTTGATCGATTCATAAGTCTTTAGGTCTTATTTATTTATTATCAAGCTGATCATCGCACTCCAGTATACGGCAAGCTGTGTCCAGATTGTCAAAACCAGTCATCTGCCCAACCCTGTTGGTCGATGAACGATAACAACCTGCTGGTCAACTGATCAACACCTGCTGTGGGACATACCCGCGGTACACAAAAGCACCGCCATGCCGATCACTGAGCGCTTCCCTAAGTTACTAACCTGACAAATAAAGTCAAGTATTTTCTGGTGCCAGCCCGCCTTTCTCACTACCCTTCTACTGCGGCGACCCCACGGCACGCCTTGGCCGGCTTCGCCCGGTGGGCGAACCAGGGTGTAAAGCATCTTCGCGTGATGCGATACGATTTATCGTGGTGTTGGTGTGTACAACGCACCCGACTTTGCTGCATTTTAGGCTAAGCACCCGCACCGGCCAATAGTCCAGTTTGACTGTTTGTACGCACCCGGCTCAATCAGCGGATTCTTATAAACGAATCGACATGTCGCGAATCAACTTTCTGAAGGTTTTGGTACCGGCCGTTTCTGTCCTGTGTTGTCGATCGCGACATAGGTAAACACCGCCTCGGTCACTTTGAACCTGCTTTCGGTATCCACATCCTCGCGCAACACCGGCTTGACCCAGACCTCGAGCGCGATCTGGATCGAGGTAGTGCCGATCCTGAGCAGCCGGCCGTAGCAGCAGACGATGTCACCCACCTTGACCGGCTTGATAAACTTCATCGAATCCACAGCGATCGTCACCGTCCTTCCCTTGGAAGTTTCACGTGCGAGAATGCTGCCGGCCAGGTCCATCTGCGACATGATCCAGCCACCAAAAATATCACCGTTGGAATTGGTATCGCCGGGCAGCGGTAAAGTGCGCAGCAACAATTCACCGTTCGGCTGTACATCGGAAACAGACATGGTTTTCTCCTGCTACTCCTCTTTATTTTTGCAGGTGGTGGTGCGTACAACGCACCCTACTTTGGAGCATGACATTTTTTAACCGTAAATCCTTTGGTGTGCTGCGTGCACCGTCACGACTCATTTGAAAACAAGATCCTCGGCGGTCAGCAGCTTGGTCGAAACCGGCTTGATTTTCCAGATCTCCCGGCAGTACTCCAGGATCGCCCGGTCGGAGGAAAACTTGCCGGAACGCGCGGTATTGAGTATCGACATCCGTGTCCAGCTATCCTGGTCGAGATAAACGCTGTCCACTTCCTGCTGTTTGTCGACATAACTCTGAAAATCAGCCAGCAGAAAATAAGGATCATGATACAACAGGTTATCGACGATCGGCTGGAACAGGTTGCGGTCACCGTTGGAAAAGTGCCCCTTACGTATCGCCTCGATCACCGCCTTCAGTGTCTCGCTGTTTTCATAGTAATCGGCCGCGTGATAACCATTGTCCTGTAACGCCCTGATCTCCTGCGCGGTATGACCGAACAGGAAAAAATTCTCCGCACCGACTTCCTCGCGGATTTCGATATTGGCACCGTCCAGAGTGCCGATGGTCAAGGCACCGTTGATCGCAAATTTCATGTTACCAGTACCCGAGGCCTCCTTGCCGGCAGTCGAAATCTGCTCGGACAGCTCGGCCGCCGGGTAGACCCAGTGACCGTTCTTGACATTGAAATTGGGCAGGTAAACCACGCGCAGGCGGTCCCTGACCGCCTTGTCCCGCTCGATCACCTCGGCGACGGAATTGATCAGTTTGATGATCAGCTTGGCCATAAAATAGCCCGGCGCCGCCTTGCCGCCGAAAATAAACGTACGCGGCACCACTGTCTGGTTCGGGTTGTCCTTCAGCCGTTGATACAGGCTGATGATATGCAGCACGTTCAGGTGCTGGCGCTTGTATTCATGAATCCGCTTGACCTGCACATCGAACATCGAATCCGGGTCGATCACCGCACCGGTCATCTTTTTGATGACTGACGCAAAATGGATCTTGTTGTCGTGTTTGACCTGGCGCCACTGCCGGCGGAACTCCTGCTCCTCGGCCGCACTCTGCAGTCTCTTCAACTCCGAAAACTCTTTTTTCCAACTTTCCCCGATCTGTTCGGAAATCAGGTCACTCAATTGCGGGTTGCTCAACACCAGCCAGCGCCTTGGCGTCACGCCGTTGGTCTTATTGGAGAACTTGCCCGGCCACAGCGAATGAAAGTCCTTCAGCACATCCTCGGTCAACAGCCTGGAATGCAGCGCTGCCACGCCATTGACCGCAAAGCTGCCGACGCATGCGAGATTGGCCATCCGCACATAGCGCTCGCCGGACTCATCGATCAATGACAGGCGTGCGATCACCTGGTCGTCGAGCTGCTGTTCACGCGCCTGTTTCAGAAAACGCTTGTTGATGTCGAAAATAATCTCCAGGTGACGCGGCAGCACCCTGGCCATCATGTCTACCGGCCATTTTTCGAGCGCTTCGGGCAGCAGCGTATGATTGGTGTAGGCAAACGACTTGGTGGTGATCTTCCAGGCCTTGTCCCATTCCAGCCCATGCTCGTCCACCAGCAGACGCATCAGCTCGACCACCGCGATCGCCGGGTGGGTATCGTTGAGCTGAATCACAAACTTGCGGTAAAAATTGGTCAACGGTATCTTCTGGGTACGCATGATCCGCAGCATGTCCTGCAGTGAACAGGAAACGAAAAAAAACTGCTGCGCCAGCCGCAACTCCTTGCCCTGCACCTGCTCGTCGTTGGGATACAACACTTTCGTCAGGTTTTCAGACTCGACCTTCTGGTTGACCGCGCCATAATAATCCCCGCTGTTGAACGCCGAAAAATCGAACGACTCCGGCGCCTCTGCACTCCACAACCGCAGCGTATTGGCGGTATTGGTGTGATAGCCGAGTATCGGTGTATCATAGGGAATACCGCGCACCATCTTTTCCGACGTCCACCGGACCCGCTCACGACCGTCCTTGTCCACTACACGCTCAGTATGGCCACCGAACCTGACCGTGACGCTCCATTCCGGCCGCGCGATCTCCCATGGATTACCGTAGCGCAGCCACTTGTCTGTCTTTTCAACCTGCCAGCCGTCACTGATCTCCTGGTCGAAGATACCGAACTCGTAACGGATACCATAACCCAGCGACGGAATCCCGAGGGTCGCCATCGAATCCAGGTAGCAGGCAGCAAGACGTCCGAGTCCGCCGTTGCCCAGTCCGGGCTCTTCTTCCTGGTTCAACAACTCCTCATAGTCGAAACCCAGTTCCTCGACCGCTTCCCGGGTCTG
>JALUUZ010000077.1 GCA_027021095.1 Gammaproteobacteria bacterium | reverse complement strand
CGGGTAAGGGTGGGATTCTGCCTGGGGCCAAGGTCACCGAGGAGATCGCCGCGATTCGCGGTATTCCGGCCGGCCAGGATTCGATCAGCCCCAACCGTCACCCGGAAATCGAATCGGTCGGCGATTTGCTCGACATGATCGACCATGTGCGTTCGGTGACCCAGAAGCCGGTCGGGTTCAAGGCGGTGATCGGCGACTACCAGTGGCTGACCGCGCTGTTCACCGAGATCGGCACCCGCGGCAAGGCCAGCGCGCCGGACTTTATCACCGTGGACTCGGCCGACGGTGGCTCCGGCGCAGCACCGATGAGCCTGATCGACTACATGGGCATGCCGATCAGGGAAAGCCTGCACGGCGTGGTGGCCTTACTGATCAAGTACGGGCTCAAAGATCGGGTCCGGCTGATCGCATCCGGAAAACTGGTGACGCCGGGCGAGGTGGCCTGGGCCCTGGCCGCCGGTGCGGATTTCGTGGCCTCGGCGCGGGGATTCATGTTTGCGCTCGGTTGTATCCAGGCGATGGAGTGCAGTCAAAACACCTGCCCGACCGGCATCACCACGCACAACCCGCGGCTGCAGAAAGGACTCGATCCGGAACTCAAGGCGCAACGGGTCAAGCATTATGTCGACAACCTGGTGCAGGGCGTGTGCCTGATCGCGCATTCCTGCGGGGTGGCGGAGCCACGCAGGCTGCGGCCGGCGCATGTACGCATCGTGACCGAGAAGGGCTGCTCTGTGCCGATGGAAAGCCTGTACGGCAAGCTCGATATCGATTGAGCCGGGCTTGGTAAAACCTGCCCAGGGGTGCGGTTGATGCCGGGCTAGGCCGCATTTCTCACCACCCTTCTACTGCGACGGTGCCATGGCACGCCCTGGCTGGCTTTCGCTCGGTCGGCGAGCCAGTAAAGCATCTTCGGGTGATGCGATGCGTTCTATCGTGGTGGTGGTGCGTACAACGCACCCTACTTGCCTGCGCGCTCCTCGGTCGCGAAAGCCACCCATGCCGCACCCTTGCGCCGTCTCGCGACGAACGGTGGTGAGAAATGCGGGCTAGTATTTTGCCCGTTTTCCTCCTAGAATAGTCTGCTTATATTAGAAACAGGTAATATTATTATGTCAGTGGTCAAAGTCTACAGTACCGCCACCTGTCCGGTGTGCGACAATGTCAAAGGATTGTTGAAAAAGTGGAATATTGCGTTCGAGGAAGTGCGTGTCGACCAGTCGCGTGAGGCATTGAAAGAGATGCTCAAGGTATCGAACAACGCCAGGACCGTGCCGCAGATCGTCATCGGCCAGAAATGGATCGGCGGGTTCACCGAGCTGACCGAATTGCACATGGAAGGGGAACTCGACAGCCTGATGGGCTGAGACCGGGCATGAGCCGATGCCGCCGTTGACACGCATTGAACTGCTCCGCCACGGCGAGCCGGCCGGTGGCAAACGCTATCGCGGCCAGCTCGACGACCCGCTCAGCGACACCGGCTGGCAGCAGATGTGGGATTCGGTCAGGCAGACCGCGCAGGATTGGGATCTGGTTGTCAGCTCACCGCTGCGGCGCTGCCGGGCGTTTGCCGAACGGCTGGCCCGAAAGCTGGAGCTGCAGTTCGAGGTCGATGCCGGCTTCAAAGAGATCGGCTTCGGCGCTTGGGAAGGCTTGAGTGCCGCACAGATCGATGCGCAGCAACTGCAGCGCTTCTACCAGGACCCGCTGCGCAACAGTCCGCCCGGCGCAGAACATGTCAGGGATTTTTCCACCCGTATCGGCGATGCCTGGCACAGGCTGGTCACACGGCATGCCGGCAGGCGCCTGCTGCTGGTCTGTCATGCAGGGGTTATCCGTGCACTGTATGTGCAGCTGCTCAGGCTCGAGCTGCAGGCCATGTTCCGCCTGCCGGTCGGCTATGCGCAGCGTGAAACCATCGTGCTGGATGCGGCCGGTGCATTGGTGCGCAGCTCGTTTGCCGCTATTTCAGCCAGTCGATGATAAACTCCTGCACCGAATCGGCCGGCACCAGGGTCTCGTCGACCGCGTAGCTGCGGATCGAGATCCCGGCCTCGTGCACCGAATCTGGATCACCACTGATCAGCGGATGCCAGTCCGGCAGTGGCTTGCCTTCGGCCAGCAGGCGGTAGGCACAGGTCGACGGCATCCACGACAGGCTGGCCAGGTTCTGCGGTGTCAGCGTCACACAGTCAGGCACCAGCCGCGAGCGTTGCGGGTAGTGCGTGCAGCGGCATTGTTCCAGGTCCAGCAGCTTGCAATGCACGCTGGTAAAGTAGAGGTTTTCGGTGTCCATGTCCTCGAGCTTCAGCAGGCAGCAGCGTGCACAGCCGTCGCACAAGGACTCCCATTCTTCGGCGCTCATCTGTTCGAGTGTCTTTATATGCCAGAACGCCTGGTCTTGACTATTGCCGTCTGCCCCGGACATGGTCAGCTGCGCCGGTCGATGGTGCCGACAGTCAGTTGGAAGCGGCCCGCCGCACGGTGTTCGAAGTATTTTTCCAGTGTCAGCCGGACTACCGGGAACGCGATGCGGTCCCAGGGAATGTCCTGCTGCGCAAAAAGCCGTACCTGCTCACTTTCCGGTGTCGGGCCGAAATTACGTTCGACCAGCCGCGCACGGTAGATCAAGTAGACCTGGCTGATGTGCGGGATACTGTACAGCGAGAACAGCTCGAGGTCTGCGGTCTGTGCCCCGGTCTCCTCGAGCGTCTCACGCGACGCGGCCTCATCGGCGGTTTCCTCGTTTTCCATAAACCCGGCCGGCAGGGTCCAGAAGCCGATCCGCGGCTCGATCGCGCGTTTGCACAACAGGATCTCGTCACCCCATTCGGGAATACAACCGGCCACCACTTTGGGGTTCTGGTAGTGAATCGTGCCGCAGGCAGGGCAGACATAACGTGGGCGGTGGTCGCCGGCCGGGATCCGGGTGGTGACCGGGGCCGCACATTCTGAGCAGTATTTCATCAAGTAAACAACAAGGTAATCGCAGACTGTTTCATGATAATACAAAACACCTGCGGCAACCATGCTCCCATGCCAGTTGCTGTATCGCCGGTGGATCGTGCTGCAGCGCGCCACGCACCGCGACGGCGGCCGAATAAGCTGTGTGCGTGTCGAGATCCAGCAGCGTGACCGGCCCCGCTTCAGTGTCGACCTGGAAACAGCCCCGCCGGTCGAGCGACTGGCCGACGTCGATACGCCGCAGCCCGTATCCCAGCCCTTGGCCGAGGCATTTCAACACGGCTTCTTTTCTGACCCAGAGCCGGTAGAATCCCGCCTGCTGCCGGGCCGGTGCCAGCCCGGCCAGCAACGCGGCTTCAGCACGGGTGAAAAACCGCTGCGCGAGACGCCCGCAGTCGGTGCTCGGCCGGTGGTATTGGATATCGATACCGATTTCCGCACCGTTCCACAGGCCGAGCAAAGCCTGTCCATTGGAATGGGACAGGTTGAAATGGCAGTCCGTATCGCTGCAGCCGGCTACAAGACAGGGCTTGCCGTGCGCGCCAGTGGCAAAACGAAGCGCGGCGGCATCGGTGCCGAGACGGTTCGCCAGCAGGCGGCGCAGGCTGCCCCGCGCGACGACGAATTCCTGCCGCCGCTGCGGGTGCCTGAACGCCAGCCGCCGAGCCAGCTCATCGCCGTCCAGCAGCTGCTCATACAGCGCACAGACCCGTGCAGGGACTGCCAGCGAAAACCGCCAGACACACAGCGTTCCCGGTACAGTCACGCAACCGGTACACAGATCAAGCGGCACAAGCCCCCCCAGCACAATCGATCAACAGCATCACAATCCCATTATAGAGCCAAAACCAGCCAGCAGGCAGCTGCCAACAGGCACTCTACTTACCGCAGATTGCGAAAACAAGTGATTTAAGGTAGGCTGGCACCCAGCCCGGCAGGCACGAGTCCAGCCGGCAAAAAAGCCGTTCTGGAGAGGTGTCCGAGTGGTCGAAGGAGCACGCCTGGAAAGTGTGTATACGGTACCCCGTATCGAGGGTTCGAATCCCTCCCTCTCCGCCAAAATACAAAAAGGGGCATAAGCCCCTTTTTGTATTTTGCATGGTAAGGGGTTTTCGAACCCTCGATGAAAAACTGGGTTCGACAAAAATCCAGGGATGGATTTTTGGACGCCGAAGCGCAGCGGAGGCGCCCGCAGGGTGGCGCACAGGAGGTGCGCCATCAATCCCTCCCTCTCCGCCAAAATACAAAAAGGGGCATAAGCCCCTTTTTGTATTTTGCATGGCAAGGGGTTTTCGAACCCTCGATGAAGAACTGGGTTCGACAAAAATCCAGGGATGGATTTTTGGACGCCGAAGCGTAGCGGAGGCGCCCGCAGGGTGGCGCACAGGAGGTGCGCCATCAATCCCTCCCTCTCCGCCAAAATACAAAAAGGGGCATAAGCCCCTTTTTGTATTTTGCATGGTAAGGGGTTTTCGAACCCTCGATGAAGAACTGGGTTCGACAAAAATCCAGGGATGGATTTTTGGACGCCGAAGCGTAGCGGAGGCGCCCGCAGGGTGGCGCACAGGAAGTGCGCCATCAATCCCTATTTATTAACCGTACAACAATAAAACAAAATGCCTGACAAGAAGTTCAAGTGGACTTTGAGAACCCGCACGTTTTTTTACGAAGAACGCAAAAATGCGCCCGTTCTCTCCGCGTTCAACTCGGCGTTGGCGAACCAAGAAGAAAAAAATGATTCTGAAAATAAATAAGTTTCTCGCAACAATTTATGCTGTTGGCCTGGGTATAGGGGAAGCAGTAATGAACTGGGGAAATTGGCAATACACACCTTTATGGGTAGTTGACTATCTAATTGTAATAACTCTCTTGTATGGCGTAATTAAACAGTCACCGACAATGTCAATATCTATATTAAAGGCCGGTTGATCATTTTCTTTCGGTGTAATGTATATGGCATTGTTTGTCACCATTGATCCAGATATGGCACAGCACTACAATGCCTCACCTGTAGTATTGTATCTCATTGGGGTGTTAATCATAGTGTCCGTGATTGGTATAATTCTCACTACAATTGCTGAGAAATCGCTAGCAAAGCGTTCAGGCTGACCCGTAGTTGTGACTTAGGTACTCAAAGAAACCCGGCTTCTACCGACTTATCTATAAGATTTGATGAGGAAGCTGGCATGGCGCAAAACACTAACGAAGCCCAAAACACAAATAAAGTAGGTATTAGTCAATTTCTATTGATTACCGTGTGTGGGTGCGTAATTACCGCTAATATACTCTTGTTACTGACTGTAGCGGGCCCGTCATACGATAACTATCTGCTGCCAACCAGGCAATACCAGGATTTGCTGAAATTGGCTGCGCTGACAAAAACGATATACGATTATGGCTTGTTAATAGAGTCGATTGGCTTTTTTTCCTATATTGTGCTGTCCTGGATTTTTCTGAGCCTGGTTAATCCGGCCTACAAAATCAAGAACCTTAAATTCACTCAGCGGCGTTTTCGCGCAATTAGCCTGGTTTTGGTAGCATTGATTTTGTTGGCAATCGCGATTTTCAACGCGCAGTCATTTGCCAAAAATACCTACCATAACGCCGCTGCCATTAACTATATTGTCTTTATCATGGTATTCGGCTTGGTATGGCTGGTCACGTCACCGGCAGGGTATGCTCGTTTTGGGGCAAATGATCGAGCGCCCAATCTTACTGAAATCATTCGTTCGTTGGTGTTTGGTGCTGCGTTCGGTCTGTTTACCGCACTTGTGATGTTCATGTTTACCTTTTTACTAGAAAAATATTTCGCACTTACTTTAAACGCACTCGGCCAGACACACGAACTCAGCTGGTATGGCTGGAAACTAGTCTCGGCAGGGGTGTTATTTTTTGTGTTGATTATGTTGTACAGCCTGTACGGTTGTATTCCTTTGTTTCAGGCATCTGCTGTGCATTGGAAGCAGCGAGCCAGGGCAGGCATTTTGGGAGTCGGTGTCGTGGCGTTCGTTGCGATTGGATTGGCCGGTCTGCAACCGGTATTGAATTCCAAGTATCAAATGAATGTGCGATCACTCGTTCAGGCTGCCGGGCTTGAGAAAATCAAACCCAAGTCCATCACGTTTGTCAGGTTCTGTGCCGATGGCAGTTGTTATTCCAAAGATCGACGCAGTAAAAAACCTGTGTGTAATGGCATTGAAACACGCAAAATGCCGAAACAGATTGACAGTTATGAAATGCTGTTAAGAAGTTCCCCGTACCCGTTAAGTCTTGACGCTATTCCCAAATTGGAAAAGCTGGTGCTAAGTAAAAAAATGACAAGTATTTATCGCAAGTCCGCGATCAACGCGGTGTCGGACATTTACATGCGCCTGCTTAGGCCGGAAGAGTATTTTTCCAAGCAACAGGAATTCGCCAGCAAAGGGGTGTTTCCGAACGGACCTGGTCTGCTCGCAGTGCAATATCATCTGCATTGGCTGGCGAACAGCGCACCGATCAACGATGAAAACCGGTTGGCACTACAAGCTTACATGGATACCAGGCACTATCATCATGGCAAGGAAGGTATTAAAAAGCTTGTTCGCGCACTGGTTCGGTTTGGCTTGACGGGGGAAGCACAGAAACTCTACGCCCACTACAAGGAGACTGATACCCAATCGACGAAAAAGGAAAGACCTTTGTTGTTGCTACCTGAAATGACCAATGGTTCCATTTCAGGCAGTGTCAAAATCAGCAACGTCGATCCGAAGTCGATCCGGGTTGTCGTTTTTAAAGTCAAGCACAGTACGAAAAGTCAAAAACCCCCGGTACAACCTGACAATTATTTTCTTTCCATCGTGGTCGCCAACACGACAGTAGACAAGGCAGGACGCTTTAGCGTTAAACACTTGACCGAAGGCCTGTACGGTATTGCCCTGATGGTGACTTCGGAACAGATGATCGCCGGGAAAGTGATCAATGGTCGAAATGTTACCGGACTCATCAAGCTTGACCGGTTAAATTCGCAAGTGATGCTCAAGCCGATCGAACTCAGTGTCAGTCAGCTGACGTGCAAGCCGCGCGGTAGTGCAAAAGTGGCGGCAAGACGGCTTAAGTAGCTCGACCAGGTGACGATTTTCCGGATCCTGGCTTGTACCGTGTCTTAGTTTCTACTAACCTGCATTGCTCAAAGCGCCTGGCACAATGTCTTCCAAGCGGTGTCCCAGGCGATTCGTTCCTGTTCGAGACGGATGTGCTGTCCCCAGGTGTTGTTCTTGATGGCCTGATACACTGCCTGCTCGGAATCGGTCAGCAGCGGTAATGTTTCTGCGCGATGTTGGTCTTTTTCCTCCACCCAAAGGTGTTGGTGGCTGTGCAGGGTTTTTTCGTCCATCAAGATGGACCGCAGGCCGGGCACATGGCTTCTGGCACGACTGAGGATCGCAAAACCATGTGTATCCAGATCGCCCCAGTACAGGCAGCGGGCGTTGCCGATCCACGGCAGGCGGCCGAGGACATCGACACCATAGCCCAGTTGCATGATCACGACCGTCCCCGGCAGGTCATCGAAGGCCAGCCCGGTTTGGAGATTTTCGACGATAATGACATTGGCTGCCGGGAGTTCGAGTCGAGCCAGTTGTTCCCAAGGGGCCGAGATGTCATCCAGGCCGCCAAGCCGCCGGCGCAGGCTGTCGTCCAGCAGGCGCACACGGAGCAGTTGTGGTGGCGCCTTCAGTCCGCAGCGTTGAAAGAAATCGCCGTCGCTGACAGAATCGCCTTGCAGTGCGCCGACCAGGTCGGCCAGCACCCGTTTGCGTTTCTCGAGCCACTTGCTGTCCAGGCCGCTTACCGGCAGCTGCCTCGGATAGAGCCTGGAAGCCGGGTGGTGTGCGATCCAGGCAAGTGTGTCGACCAGGCGCTGGTAATCCACTTCACTGTAGTCAGCCAGCAGGCCGAAATGACGTGCCAGTCTCTCGGCAAGCGCGGGCCAGCGACTGCTCAGCGTTTTATAGCGTTGCTGCGCCCGGGTCCAGCGTTCCGCTTCACCGATCCATTGCGCAACCTGCCCAGGGCCGGTCAGCACCAGCTTTTCGGGGAGCTGTTGAGTACCGAGCTTGCGCCAGCGCCGCTCGCTCCAGCAAAGTGATCCGGCGCCATGCCAGGACTGCCATGCCGCGACCCAGGCACGGACATCTTCGACCTGTTTCAGCGCCTGGTTTTCCGTGGGAAGCCCCAGGCCGACCTCCAGTGGCCAGGCGGCTGCCCGCGATCGATCGTCTGCAGCAGTCGTCAGCCATTCGCGGTGTTTGTTCTTGAAGCGCCGTGCCAGCCACTTACGGACTTCTTCAGGAAACTTCAAGGCTCGCCTCTTGGTGTGCATGGGCGGGAAGTTTCAGGCGTTGTCGTGCTGTGTCGTATTCGATCATCAGCACGCCAGAGGTACGCCGGTCACTGATGTCGATAAAGCAGGCGCCGCCGATAAACGGTTCGAGTGTCATCACCGATTTCAGTGGAGTGGCGACGATCATCTGAAAACCGAAGTTGGCGAAGATGTTCATGGCCAGGGCGGTGAATTCGTTGTCTGCCTTGTCAAACGCTTCGTCGAGCACCACCGGCGCATACATCGGGACACCGTGTTCATTGCCCCCAAGCTGGTAGCGAAGTGCCGCGGCCAGGCAGGTCGTGGCCAGCTTCTGCCGCTGGCCGCCGGATTTGCCGGAACCGCTGCGGTAGACTTCTACCTCGACGCCGCTCTCATCGGTTTCCCTGCCGATAAATTCCATGTGCTGGCGGACATCCAGCACGGCCTGGCGCCAGCGTTTGTCTTCCGGTTCCTGGCTGGACAGGCGTTTGACCAAGCGGCGCAGCGCCAGGAAGCGTGACTCGGCCAGTTCCCGGTCCTCACTCCAGGCATGACTCAACGCCTGCTGGATCTCTTGCTTGAACTCACGTACATCCGGCAGTTGTCGGTCGCTGGGGTCGATTTGTAAAAAGGTGGTTTGGTTGGTGCTCTGGTTGAATGGCACCTCGGCGAGGCTGTCATTGACCAGGTCCATGCGTTCGAGGATTTCCTTGCGCGCATCGCTGAGATAGGTCGACAGTGCGGCGAGGTTCTGGTGGCTCTGGCTCTCCAACAGCTCGAAGAAACGCTGTTCATGGGCCGGCAGGCCATCGGTTTCGAGACGCGCCAGCTTGGAAAAAAAATCAGCGGCTGCATCAAGACTCGCATCCAGACCCTCGGCCTCGGCAGGCCAGGCGTGCACGAACTCGTCGAAGCGTTTTTCGATAAACCGCTCGCATTCAGCGATCGCCCGGTTGATTTCGGTGATTTCCTGGTTGATCGATCGTTCCACCGATCGCATCATCCTGTCGAGATTGTCGAGGCTTGCTTTCGTCGTCAGTGCATCGAACCGCTGGTCCAGTCCCTGCTGCTGCTGCGGAGTCAGCGGTCTGATGGCTTGGTCGTTCTGCAGCGCTTCCAGCTTGGCTGTATAGTCGTCTGTCTGCCTGACGATAGCTTGGTGCTTGATCCTGGCCTCGCGCAGTGCCTCATCGGCACGTGTGGCCGCCTGCTTTTGCCGGTCGATCTGTTCGGCCATGTTTTGCAGGGTCTTGTTGCCCTCCAGCGTTTCACGAATCCGCCGCTCCAGCCTGTCGATCGCCGTCAACAGCGGTGCGACATCCACTTCCTGCCACTGCAGGTTTACCAGTGTCTGGCAGTGCATCGCGCGCCCGGCCCGGGCGTCTTCCTGGTCCGCCAAGGCCTTGAGCTGCGCCTCCAGGCCGGCGATCTCTGCGCCAAGCTCCTGGGCTTGTTTAATGTACAGGGCAAGCTTTGCACGGTTGTCAAAGCCCAGGACCCAGGACCGCCGGTCATTGACATCGCGGCGGTCATCCTTTTCGTGCCGGGTCTTACTATGCCGGACCTGCCCCTCACGGGTCAACGCCCGGTCTGCACGCCGAAACGACTGGACCGACTCGACACAGGCATAGTCGAACCGGCGGCGCAGCTCGGCGCTCAGCCATTCAGACTGGGCGCATTCCTTAATATTGAGCTTCAATACCAGCGAGTCGGCACTGACTGTCTTGTTCTGCCATGGCTCCACGCGCCCGGTGCGGTAATAGACCAGCCGTTCCCCGAGGTGGTGGCTGTTGAGATGGCTGCACAGTGCTGAATAATGCCGTTCATCGACCAGCAGTGAGAGCGCAAATCCACGCAGTACCCGTTCGATAGCGCCCTGCCATGGTGCCTCGTCCGGCTTGACTTCGATCAGTTCACCGATGAACGGCAGGGCACTCTCAGCAACCCCGATTGCTGCTGCGATCTGTTGCCGCAGCGCCAGCATACGCCCGGGGATATTGGATGGCTGGCGTTCCAGAACCTTGACTTCTTCGGTGGTCCGCGCAAAGGTTTCCTCGGTTTTGCGTTTCGTAAATACCAGCTGGTCCCGCTGGTCGCGGCGTTCGTTACGGCCTGCTTCCCAGCGTTCGAGCTCCTGGCGTGCTTCACTGACCAGTTCGGCAAACTGCTGGGGTGACTTGGGGAATCCCCAGTCGAGCTGCCGGCAGGCTTCTTTGGCCTGTCCTTGTTTTCTCAGGCACTGTTCGCGTTGTTGTGCCAGTGCAGCCAGCTCTGCCTGCCAGGTTTCGACCTGGTCACCGCCGGCTTCGCGGTGCTGCCGCTCGAGTTCACGCAGTGTGTCCTGGTGGTGAACGAGCGCAGCCTGTTTGCGGCTGATGTCTCCTTGCAAGCCGTCAGCCTGCACGGTCAGTCGCTCGATCTGTTGCTTGAGCAGATCGATACGGCGCAGTCCACCGTAACTGTCGATCCCGGCCAGCAGTTCGTCGAGGCCTGCACGCTGCTCCAAAAGCGACTGCCTGCGTTGGTGCTTGTCCCGTGCCGGCACCAGGGTCTCGACCTGCCTGCGTGCAGTGACGACAGCCTGGTGGGCGGCATTGAGCTCGTCGAATTCACTGACCAGGCGGTCGGCGACCTCGAAGGTCGCCGGCCTGTCCAGCATAAACTCGCGCAGAAAGGTATTGAGATCGCCAAGGTTCTTGGCCGACTGGGTCTTGTGCAGCAAGCGCAGCGCCATGTCGCTCTCGATACCGAGCAGGCGGCAGAAGCGTTCACAGTAAGGCTGGAAGTTGCGCCGGATAAACGCTTCGGGGAACGCCTGTTTCAGCTTGCGCACATCCAGGTTGGACTGCTCGAACACCTCCAGTTCTTCGAGTTCGAACGGGCGCTCAAAGATCATAAACTGGCGGTTGACATCGCGTGCGCCGGTTGCACCGCCGCGCAGCCACAGCACCTGCACCAGCACGACATCCTGGCCCGATGTGTTACGGTAGCTCAGTGCCAGCGCGGACCAGGTGGTTCCGGGGCGCAGGTAGCGTGTTGCGATCTCACCGGAGTCATCGTCTTTCTGCTCTGCCCAGGCGCCGCGGATATAGCTTACCAGGTTGCGGTCACGGCCGCTTTTTTCCGCTTCACGTGCGGCAGCGTTGAAATCGACCCAGCGGGGCGGAGTAAGCAGTGAGGCGATGGCATCGAGCAGCGTTGACTTGCCCGCGCCGGACCGGCCGACGAACAGAAAACCCTGTTCCGCGATCGGTATATCGTGAACATCGGAGAAGGTGCCCCAGTTGTGGACCTGCAGTCGGCACATGCGGAACTGCTCTGGCGCGAAAAGGTCTTGTGTTACCGGTTCGGTACTCATTCCTGTGGCTCCTCTGATCTTTCGGATACTTTCATGTCACGGTAGATCCGGGTCAATGCCTGGATCTCTTCCGCTGAGAACAGGAGCTTCAGCGTCGGTGAGATTTCGAAACGGTTGTCGCTGGATCGAAGCGTACGCAGGATGCTCTGTTTCTTGATCTTCTCGATCGATGCGTGAATACGCTTTTTGAACAGTGCCCGATCGGTGTTGCCGGCCTGCTCATAGACTGTGAGAAACTCAACGATCTCATCGGTCGAGATGACCGCCCGGTCGCCATGCGCCTCGGCCTGGGTGAGCCGTTGACGCAGGTGCAGCAGCAAAATCGAGTCGAGAAAGGTCAGGCTTGCGCGGCGCAGCAGCCGGGGGACTTCCAGGTCACCGGTGTCAGCCTGGCGGGTGAACGCGACTTGCAGGTCGCGGTCTATTACCAATTGCAGAAACAACTCCGACAAACGGCTGCGGATCGCCGCTTCATCGCGGAGCAGAACGGGCCAGAGCTTGGAATGGCGCTGACCGTCCAGCGATGGGCCGGCCAGCAGCTGCACCAGCACACGCCGGGCATCGAGTGACAGCTCGCCGGTGTCGCCTTGGTACAGCGCCTGTGTGGTGTCGTGCTCCGCTTCTGCTGGTGCCTGCGTGTTGTCTTCGGGTGGATGGTCAGACCAGTTCATCGGCACGATCCTTGAGGAAATAGATTTTTGGAATACGGGCACGGCGCCTCTGGTCGTCTTCACCGACCCAAGCTACCGTCTCGACATCATCGCTTGTGACGCCATGGCGGCTGCCGAGAGCAAGCAGGCCGACTATACTGCCCAGTCCCTGTGCAGCCGGAAACTGTTCCAGCACCTCCCCGATGGAGGCCTGTTCACGTCGTTCCAGCAGTGCGCGTACATCCCGTTTCAGGGTGCGAAAATCGATCTCTGATTGTGCCACCAGTTCACTGACCGACTCCAGGTCGATGGGTGGCGGTCCGCTCTTGCGCATCTGCTCTGGAGACGCCTGCAATGAGGGATCATAGAGTGTCCATTGGGACAGGGAGCGTAACCGGCTGCTGGTCAGCTCCAGCGAATACTCCAGGGACTCTGTGGACTTGACCTCGTCCTTGAGTGCCAGCGCGGCGCGTTGTGCCTGCTTCAGCAGTTGATTGATGCGGCGTTGCTCGAGATACTCGCGGCTTTGCACGAAATGTTTCAGACTGCGGGCAAAGGTCTGTAGTACCTCGTGAACCGCGCCGCCCTGTTCAAGCAGGTTGCGTGTCAGGCGCAGCAGGAAGCGGCGCTTGCGCATGCCGAGCGCAGTGACGAACTCGCGTGACATCACGCTGTCGAGCGCCTCTTCCAGCATTGCCGCCTGTTCCGGATCGGTGAGCAGGCGCCAGAAGGCGGAGAATGTCCGGCCGGCCTCACTTTCTGTAATCAGATCGATTCCGGCAAACAGCGAGTCAAGCACTTCACCCCGGTTGCCGTCGCTGTCCATGATGCGTTCACGCAGTTCCCGGTTCAACTGCTCGAACTGGTCCCGCACCCGGCGAAAGTCACCGGTCAGTTCATCGGCCAGGGAGATGATTTCGCGGATCCGTTCCAGCGCGGAATCGCGTGGCAGAACCCGCATTTGTCCTTGCTGGATTGCTTCGATCTCCTTGTCGATGCGCGCCTTCTCGGCCAGCAGCCGCTCGATGCGGCGCTGTTTGTCGGTGTCGGTGTCCTCGGCCAGCCCCGCCAGCGCCTGGATCACCAGTGACAGCCGGCTCTCGGTCGCTGTCGAATGTGGTTCGGCGATGCTGGACAGAAAGCGGATCGCTTCGATGGTTGCCGTCGAGAGCTCGTACTCCTCTTCGGCCGCACCAGGCGGGAAACGCCGTTCGAGGTAGCCATCGTTCAGCCAACCGGCGACATAGGCCTGCGCGGTCTGAGGAAAATCCCTGCCTTGGGCACGGAGCTCTTCCAGGTCCCGCGTCAGCCGCTCGAACAGAATCGAAGCCGGCAGGCTTCGCTCCTTTTCATACAGGTGTATTTGCAGCAGGCCAATGACCGTGGGTCCATTGTCGGAGGCAAGCAGCCGCCACAATGGCAGCGTGCGCATGCGGCGGTAGGTGGCGATGATTTTGTCTGCTTTCATACTGCTTGCGGTTCTGCGTTCGGTCTTGTTATCCGGCTTAAGCGCCGGTTGACGAGCATTTAAGCACCATTGTTTTGGTAGTGTCAACATGGCGCAGGGAAATCCTGGACATCCATAAATTCTCCATTCTTGTGGAAATCTTGGACATCCATAAATTGTCTTTTTATGGGACCAAGCTGGCTCCTGCAGGTAAACGAGGTTCACGATACAAAATGTAGGTGTCCAGAATTATCTAGGCAAAATTTGGATGTCCGGAATTATCGTTTTGTGGGGCCGGGCTGGTTCCTTCAGGTAGACGGAATTCACATGACAAAATGTGGATGTCCAGAATTGTCACTGGCCATGTTTGAGCTGGTAACGCTTGACGGCTGCGTCGATGGTGAAGAAGAAATGGTCGGCGCCGAGGACCTCGTACAGTTTCGAGCGTTTCATCACTTCGCGGATGGGGGCTTTGAGTCCGGCGATATAGAGCTCGATATGACGGCGTTTATAGTCGCGAGCGATTTCGTGTAACGCCTTGTTGGCCGACGAGTCCAGGTCGTTGATGCTGCTGGCGTCGAGGATGATCGCTTTCAGCGGATGATCGCAGTTTTCGACGATTTCGTAGAGTTTGTCCTTAAGAAACTCGGTGTTTGCAAAATAATAGGAAGCATCTATACGCAGGATCACCAGGCCTTCGATCTGTTCCGCCTCGGGATAGTTGTCGACGTTACGGAAGATGTTGGTGTTCGGCAGGCGGCCGAGGAGCGCGGTGTTTGGCCTGGTGTTCAGTGAGATAAACAACAGGATGGAAGAGACGATGCCAAGCGCCAGTCCTTCGATGATGCCGAATCCAAGCGTGGCCAGCGTGGTCAGTACCAGGAGCAGGCCTTCCGATTTTTTGACGCTGAACAGGTACTTGATTTCGTCGGTGTCGATCAGGCTCATGACAGCGCTCATGATGACCGCGGCCAGGACTGCCTTAGGTATATAATAGAATGCGGGCGTAAAAAGCAGCAGCGCAACAGCGATCAGCACCGCGGTGATGATCGACGACAGCGGGGTTTTGGAGCCTGACTGGGCGTTGACCGCGGAGCGTGACACGCCGCCGGAAACCGGGTATCCCTTGAGCAGGCTGCCGGTGATGTTCGCCATGCCCAGGGCGATCAGTTCCTGGTTGGCATCGACGCGGTAGTTGTTTTTCGACGCATAGACCTTGGCGACAGCGATCGCTTCTGAAAACCCGACGAGCGCGATCGTCAACGCGATCGGCAGCAGATCCAGAATGTTCTTGGTATTGAACTGCGGCAGGCCGGGGCTTGGCAGTCCGGCGGGGACCGTGCCGACGATTTGTACGCCGTGTTGGTCCAGGCCGAACAGCCAGACCAGCAGCGTGGCGATCACCACCGCGGTGATCGCGCCCGGTATTTTTTTGTGGATGCGTTTGACGAACTTGATGACAAGGATGCTGCCGAGTCCGATCGCCAGGGTGATATAGTTGATGTTGCCGGCCTGTTCGATCGCTGCATAGATCGTTTTTGGAATAAAGTAAGTCTGCGGCAACGGCACACCGAACAGGTGTTTGAGCTGACTGAAACCGATGATCAGTGCCGCGGCGGTAATAAACCCGGTGAGTACCGGGTAGGAAAGAAAATTGACCACCATGCCCAGGCGTGCAAGCCCCATCAGCAGTTGAATCAGGCCGACCATCGCCGCGAGCACGACGACCAGCACGAGATACTGGTCGCTGCCAAGCACCGCGATCGCGCCGACTCCAGACGCGACCAGCAGCGAGTCCAGCGCAACCGGCGCAACCGAAAGCTGCCTCGAGGTGCCGAAGATCGCATAGACCAGCGGTGGAGCGATCGACGCGTACAGGCCATAGATCGGCGGCAGCCCTGCCAGCAGCGCATAGGCCATGCCCTGGGGGATCAGCATCGCAGTGACCGTGATGCCGGCGATCAGGTCGTTTTTCAGGTTGTCCTTGTCATAGTTTGGAAGCCAGGTGAGGATCGGCAGCAGTGACAGCAGCCAGGCGGCGGTGCGTCTGCCGGGTGGTATGGCTTTGTCTCGTGTCCGATGCCGCGGCGCGGCTTGTTCCTTGTCCCGGTATCCCCGGTGGTAGGCAATGGTCGATTCACTGGCAGAATAATCCGAGCAGGCACCGGTCTGGGGCTCGAAGCGCATCTCGCAGTCGCCGATCTTTATCGTGTCGCCGGGATGCAGTTTTTTGTGGACGACAGCCTGTGAATTGACACAGGTGCCGTTGGTGCTGTTGAGGTCGTCGATGACCCAGCGGTTGTCGGCCAGGCTTATCTTTGCATGCCTGCGGCTGACCACCGGGTCGTCGATGACGATATCGTTGCTGTCATCCCGCCCGATCGAGAGCTGCCCGGATTGCAGGGGGATTTCTTCGGGCTCGGCCGCTTTTCGGTAGAGTGTGATCTTGTACATTGTTGGTTGTTGTTATGCCAGCAGGGTCAGTGTCTTGTCTCTATCATCATAGCGCTGAGCGCCGGCGGTAGCAAATGGCTTGTGCGCTGTGGGCCAGGATTCTGCAAAAAATGGTATACTGGCCTGGTTGGGATTTGAAATCATCTGGAAACATCATGTTCTTTTTAAAACGTTTTGTCTTGCTCGTGTCGTTGCTCGTCTCTTTTGGTGTCGCCGGTGCGGTACCTGATGCGGTACCTGAAGGGCTGAACAGGATTCTCAAGAACTTCAAGACCGGCCTGAAGGGGTTGAGCCTGTATGTCAGCCGGGTCGACCAGGCTTCCCCCTGGGTGACATACCAAAGCCGGGTGCCGCGTAACCCTGGCTCGGTGGTCAAACTGCTGACTGCGGCGTCGGCATTGGAAAAGCTTGGACCGGCTTTTACCTGGAAAACCGAGTTCTACGCAGACAAACCACCTAAGGACGGGCATCTTCGTGGCCCGCTCTACCTCAAAGGCTACGGTGATCCGTATATCACCGTGGAGCGCTTTTGGACGGCAGTGCAGGAGTTGCGTAACGCCGGGATAAAGCATATCCATGGCGATGTGGTGCTGGATGCGCGTTATTTCCGCCGCAGCACGGTGCCGGCCGATGCGTTCGACGGCAAGGGAAACCGCGCTTACAACGTGCAGCCTTATGCGTTGCTGGT
>JALUUZ010000076.1 GCA_027021095.1 Gammaproteobacteria bacterium | reverse complement strand
ATGCGCAGGCCAAAGCCGAAATCGAGAAAAAATTCCGGCACCAGCGTGCGCTCAAGCTCTATCGCAAAAAGGGCGAGCAGCTGTCCTACCTGACATTCGAAAACTCGGAAACCCTGGAAGTCGCTGCCGACAAGCTCAAGCTCAAGATCCAGGTCTCGGACTGGTTGACGCGGAAGAAAACCAAGACCGGGCTTGGGGCCTATCCGAAACTGCTCGCTGCGGCGTTCAGCGAGGAGGTGCTGGCCGAAGGAAGTGCCGAGGACAGTGTCAACAGTGCACGTATCGAACTCGATCCACGTAAGGATGAGGCCAGGTTTATCGTGCTGCGGCTGAAAGCATTCGACAAAAGCAAGGTCATGCCATTGGCGCAGGTCAAGGACAAGGTCCGCGAAGCACTGCTGCAGAAGAAGAGCGCGGAGAAGGCAAAGCAGCAGGGGGTCAGGCTGTATCAGGCGCTGCAGAAAAACGCCAAGCTTGCCGACCTGGCGAAGAGCGAAAAGTTGAAGCTGGTGGAAGCGAAAAAGCTGACCCGCTATGGCAAGAAGCCGCACAGCCGCGAATTGGTGCAGCAGGCCTTCAAAGACGGTGTCCCGCGCAAGGACAAGCCGCTGTACGGGCGGTTGCAGCTGAAGAACGGGGACTACATCGTCTACCAGGTGGTCTCCTCGACCCCGGGGAAGTTTGAAAAGAAAAACAAGCTGATAAACGACTATTTCAGGAAGGTGCATGCCGACCTGTTCGGCCGCAACGCCTATATCATGACGATACAGGCATTGCGTAAGAACATGGAGGTGGAGGTCAACAGGAAACTGGCAACCAAGGAGAAGGATGAAGATTAAGCTGCACTGGCAGGTACTGATTGCGTTGGGCCTGGCTGTCGTCGCCGGTGCCCTGTCGATGAAAGGGTTGTTTTTCGAAGCGGAGACGACGGATTTCGCTCATTATATTCAGCGCTGGCTCGAAGGTGCGACCGGCCTGGGGGTGGACCAGAAGCTGCTCGGGTTCAGCATGGTGCCGGTCTACCAGTTCGTCGGTGAGCTGTTTCTGAACGCGTTGAAGATGGTGGTGGTGCCACTGATCGCGGCCTCGGTGATTACCAGTATCGCCGGGATGGGAACGACGACCGGTCTCGGGCGCCTGGGACTGAAAACGATCGCGTTTTATTTCATCAGCAGTTTTTTTGCGATCCTTGTCGGGCTGGCGGCGGTCAACCTGTTGCAGCCCGGCTATATCGACGGTCAACCTGCCAACAAGGTGCTGAAGATTCAGGCCGAGATGTCGCCGGAACTGAAAGGCAAGATCACCAACCGTAAGCCCGGTGAGATCAGGGATACGCTGGTCAATATCGTACCGCAGAATGTGATTGCGACGGCATCGGATAACCGCAAGATGCTGAGCCTGATCGTGTTCAGCATTTTGTTCGCGGTATTCATGACCAGGATCAGCGACCGTTACCGCCAGGCACAGCTGGATTTCTGGCAGGGCCTGTTCGAGATCATGATGCAGATCACCCACTTTATCATGAAGTTTGCGCCGTTGGGGGTGTTTGGCCTGGTGGCGGGAGTCGTGGCCGGACTCGAGGCGGAGAAATTCGCCGACATGTTCAGTATCATCTGGGCGTTCTTCCTGACCGCCCTGGCTGCGCTGGCGTTTCATGCGTTCGTGACCATTCCGCTGATCCTGAAGTTCGTTGCCAGGGTCAGTCCATTGCGCCATTTCGTCGCGATGCGTAATGCGCTGCTGACCGCATTTTCGACCTCCTCATCGTCTGCAACATTGCCCGTTACCATAGAGTGTATCGAGGAGAACGCCGGGGTGTCGAAGCGAACCGCCAGCTTCGTGCTGCCGCTTGGTGCGACGGTCAACATGGACGGTACAGCGTTGTACGAATGTGTCGCGGTGATGTTTATCGCCCAGGTGTTCGGCATCCCGATGACTTTCGGTGACCAGTTCATCATCGTCGCGTTTGCATTGATGACTTCGATCGGGGTGGCCGGTGTGCCGTCGGCATCGCTGTTTGCGATTATGATCATTGCACAATATATCGATCCGACCGGTACGCTGTTTGCCGGGATTGCGATCATCTACTTTGTCGACAGGCCGCTGGATATGCTGCGGACTTCAGTCAATGTCCTGAGTGATTCGACCGCGGCGGTAACGATCGCGAAACTGGAAGGCGAAAACCAGGTGCTGCAGACGGTGCCGGAGCAACGCTGACGGCATTCCGGCGTGCTGTGCCGTCTTGCCAGTGTTCTCGTGCTGCGACGGCCCAGGTCGAGGATATGTCCCGGCCGCGTGTCGGCTCGTAACCAACAGCGGCGAAACCGCGGGCAGGGTCGCATCGTGCGCTGTACACAACGCGCCCTGCGCCGCAAGGCTGCTGCTTACTCGATACTCATTCCGACGATATTGTATCCCCCGTCGACATAGACGATCTCGCCGGTGATTCCGGAAGCAAGATCGGAGCACAGGAATGCACAGGCATTGCCGACTTCATCGATGGTGACATTACGGCGCAGCGGGGCATCGTTCTCGACCCGGTTCATCATGCGCTTGAAGTTGCTGATTCCGGCCGCGGCCAATGTCTTGATCGGGCCGGCCGAGACGGCGTTGACGCGGATATTGTCGGGGCCCAGTGCATGCGCCATGTAGCGCACGTTGGCCTGCAGGCTGGCCTTGGCAGGCCCCATCACGTTATAGTTCGGTATCGCCCGGTCGGCGCCAAGGTAGGACAAGGTCAGCAGTGCCGCCTTGCGTCCCAGCATCATGTTACGCCCGGCCTTGGCCAGTGCGGCAAAGCTGTAAGAACTGATCTCGTGCGCGATCTGAAAGCCCTTGCGCGTGACCACATCGAGATAATCACCTTCAAGCTCGGTACGCGGTGCGAAGGCAACGGAGTGGACGATGCCGTCGAGATGGTCCCAATAATCGTCCAAATGATCGAAAACGGCGTCGATTTCCTCATCACTGGAGACATCGCAGGGGACGGTGACTTCAGAACCGCATTCGGACGCCATTTTTTCCACCCTGTCCCTGAGCTTGTCATTCTGATAGGTAAAGGCCAGCTCCGCACCTTCCCGTTTCATTGCCTGGGCAACACCCCAGGCGATAGAGCGGGTACTGGCCAGGCCGACAATAAGTATTTTTTTATCTGTTAGAAATCCCATAATAAACGCTCGTTTCAAGTGTGACTGATAAATAAGCAGGCAGCGCCCGATGGAGACCGCACAGCAATTCAACCGATTTTTTACTACACTACCTAAATAACAACTTACTGTCACCAAGTTATCCCTGAGTTGCCGGAGACGATTGAACACCGCTGCGGCTGTGTCGGCAGCAGAAATCGTCTTTGCCAGCTCAAGTAGTCCAGGGGCCCAGTAGGTTGCCGGTTTGTTTGATTGATCTCTGACAGCGTCTTGAACAAAATATATCCAGAGAGTTTCTGTCTGGACCAAAACGACAGTAATATTTAACATAAACCCCGGAAGATTAAAAGAAATTTTGGAAATTCCCAGCTTTGGCGTATAGTACGGCTGGATACTTGTGATTGAGTCAGTATAACGTGAGTGATTATCGCAAACCGGTGGCCGGGACGATTGGCCGGACTTGGTGCTGGCTGTGCCTGGCCGGCCTCGGGCTTTTACTTCCCGGCTGTGACCGCAGCGGTGGTGTCTGGAACAATCCCTATCCACAATCGCACCAGGGAAAAAAGATTCTGTACAGCCTGTTTTCCGGGCGCCCGAAACATTTGGATCCGGCACGATCCTACAGTTCCAACGAGTACACCTATATCGGTAACATTTATGAACCGCCCCTGCAGTACCATTACCTGAAACGCCCGTACCAGCTGATTCCGTTGACCGCTGAAAAGATGCCACTGGTCGAGCATTTCGATCACAAGGGCAACAGGCTTCCGAAGCAGGCGCCGGCGAGCCGGATTGCGTCCACAGTCTATACTATTACGATCAAGCCAGGCATCAAGTATCAGCCGCACCCGGCTTTTGCCCGGGATCAGCAAGGCAGGTACAAATATCATCACCTGACGCCACGGCAGATTGCACAGGTCGATAAATTATCCGATTTCAGTTTCGGCGTGAACGACACCCGTGAACTCAGTGCCGATGATTATGTCTATCAAATAAAGCGACTGGCGCACCCGCGTCTGCACAGCCCGATACTCAGCACCATGGTGAAATATATCGACGGTCTGAAAGAGTATGCAGCCAGCCTGCGCAAGTACAATACGGAATTGAAAACGAAAATCCGTGTAGTGCAGCGGCTGGTTTCCGAGCTCGACCGGTTCAGTATGCGTGGCAAGGTGTTTTCGCAGGTAAAAAAAGACTACCTGGAAGCCATGGCGCCGGAGGAAGCGAAGCTGCTGCTGGCAGAGCTCGAACGGATCCCGCAGCAGACAGGGAGCGTCAAAACAGTATTGCCGTCGCTGCGCAAGGCCTTGGACAAGTTACGTGCCGAGTACCGTTTTCTCGACCTGAACCGCTTTCCGTTACCCGGGGTGCGCGTGGTAAACCGCTACACTTACCAGATTATTTTAAAAAAGCGCTATCCGCAGTTGAAGTACTGGCTTGCGATGCCGTTTTTTTCGCCGATGCCCTACGAGGTCGAGAAATTTTACGCCCAGGCTGGAATGAAACAAAAGAATATTTCGATGGATTGGTACCCGGTCGGCACCGGTGCCTATATGTTGACGAAGAACGATCCCAACAGCCAGATGGTGTTACAGCGGAATCCGAATTTTCGTGGTATCCCTTACCCCGCTTCAGGCGAAAAGGGGGATCGTGAAAAGGGTCTGCTGGACGATGCGGGTAAGTTGATGCCGTTTGTCGACAAGGTGATCTTTACGCTGGAAAAAGAAAGTATCCCGATCTGGAATAAATTTCTGCAGGGCTACTACGATACGGCAGCGATCCCGTCCGACAGTTTCGACCAGGCGGTCAAGATCAATGTCGAAGGAGATGCCCGGCTGACCGAGACGATGCGCAGCAAGGACATCCAACTGGCGACTTCCGTGCGCATGAGTATTTCCTACCTGGGTTTCAACATGCTGGACCCCGTGGTCGGCGGGAATTCAGAACGTGCGCGCAAGCTGCGGCAGGCGATTTCGATTGCGATCGATTACGAGGAGTACATCAGTATTTTTCTCAATGGTCGTGGCGAGGTGGCGCAAGGCCCGTTGCCGCCGGGGATGTTTGGTTACCTGCCGGGCAAAGAGGGGATCAATCGTTATGTCTATGACTGGGTCAATGGAAAACCACGACGCAAGCCGATTGCCTATGCAAAGAAGCTGCTGGCCGAGGCAGGCTATCCCGGGGGACGTGATCCGAAGACAGGCGAACAGCTTATTCTTTACTTCGATCTGACCGGGGGCGGTGCCCAGGACAAGGCTGAACGTGACTGGTTCAGGAAACAATTGCGTAAGATCGACATCCAACTGGAGATACGCGAAACCGATTACAACCGTTTCCAGGAAAAGATGCGCGACGGCAAGGCGCAGCTGTTTCGCTGGGGCTGGAATGCCGACTATCCTGACCCGGAAAATTTCCTGTTTCTGCTGTATGGGCCAAACGGCAAGGTCAAGTACCGTGGTGAAAACGCCGCGAACTATGACAGCAAGGAATTCAACCGCTATTTCAAGCAGATGGAAACCATGCCGAACAGTCCGCAGCGCTTGGCGATCATCCGCAAGATGCTGCATACAGTACAGCGTGATGCGCCGTGGATCTGGGGGTTTCATCCGAAAAGCTATGCACTTTTTCATGCCTGGTACAAGAACGCCAAGCCCAACGACATGTCGCACAATACCCTGATGTACAAGCGTGTGCTGCCGGCGCTGCGTGATCAGCGCCGGCGCCAGTGGAACAAGCCGGTGCTGTGGCCCGTCTATGTTTTGTTCGTGCTGCTGGTGGTCACGCTCGTGCCCGCATTCAAGGTGTATCGGGACAAGCTCAACCGGGCCAAGAAGGCGGTGAAGGGGCAGGGGAGGTAGCATGTTGGCTTATATCGTCAGGCGTGTTCTGTATGCGATTCCGCTGCTGATTGCGGTCAACCTGATTACTTTTTTGCTGTTTTTCAGTGTCAATAGCCCGGACGACATGGCACGCGCCCAGCTGGGTAACAAAAATGTCAAGCCGGAGATGATCGAGCGCTGGAAGAGAGAAAAAGGCTACGACAAGCCCAAGTGGTTCAACGCCAAGGCGTATGGTATAGAGAAACTTACCGACACACTTTTCTTCCAGAAGTCGGTCAAGCTGTTTCTGTTCGATTTTGGCAATGCCGACAACGGCCGCAATATCGGTTATGACATCCGAGTGCGGATGTGGCCGAGCCTGGCGATTGCCTTGCCGGTGTTGCTTGTCGGTTTGCTGGTGTACATTACCTTTGCAATGACGATGGCGTTTTTTCGTGCCACTTACGTCGATTTCTGGGGAGTGATTTTTTGCGTCGTAATCATGTCGATTTCGTCGATGTTTTACATCATCGGCGGGCAGTACCTGATCGGCAAGCTGTTGCACCTGACCCCGATATCCGGGTTCAACCCGGACAATATGTTCAAGTTCCTGGTGTTGCCGGTCATTATTGGTATCTTCAGCGGCCTGGGCGCGACCAGCCGCTGGTACCGTACGATTTTTCTCGAAGACATCAATAAAGACTACGTGCGTACGGCCAGGGCCAAGGGCTTGTCAGAAGGCGTAGTCCTGTTCAAACACGTGCTCGGGAATGCGATGATCCCGATATTGACAGGAATCGTCGCGACACTGCCGTTGTTGTTCATGGGCAGCCTGGTGACGGAATCGTTTTTTGGCATTCCCGGCCTCGGCAGTTATGTCATCGACGGTATCCGTGCACAGGATTTCGGCATCGTGCGCTCGATGGTCTTTCTGGGGTCAGTGCTCTATATCCTCGGCCTGCTGCTGACCGACATTTCCTATACCCTGGTCGATCCACGGATTCGTTTCAGTTAGCGGTGGGATGGCGCAAGTGAAGAAAAGACGATTATCGCATGCAAGCAGAAATTCCACAGGACTGGTCGTCCTGGCAGTGGCACTGGCGCTGTTTTTCACTGTCAAGATGTTGATGCAGGGTCAGGCCTTGCTTACCCTGGGTATCGTGGTCGCGGCCTTGGTGGCCGTGGTGCTGCTGAACTACGCGACGCGCAAATGGCTCGCCGCGTCGGCTGTTACCCTGCTCGGGCTGATACTTTTGCTGGTGTTGTTGCCGTGGTTGTTTGGGCGTCCCAAGTACCTGTACTCAGATTACTTCTTCTTCGTGCTGCTGGCGTTCTTGAGTACCAGCGGTTTTTATGTCTACAGCAAGCTGCACCTGCGAATGACCTGGCGGCAGGTGTTTCAGCGCAAGGTCGCGATGGGCACGGTGGTGGTGTTATTGTTTTTCCTCGTGATCACTTTTCTCGACTCGATTCACTTTCAACCTCCGCTGAATACCATGGCGGGCAAGAGTGCGGCACAGCCACAGTATTCGACGCAGATCGTCAGTGTACTGGACCGGGTGCTGGGCGCGATGCGTGACAAGGACGAGAAATCCTATTCGGCGCCCTTTGCCACACGCCTGTATGTCAAGGAAAGCATTGAACTGCCGGGCGGAAAGATCGTGCGGGAATACCCGCGCTTGAAGCACGGTGGCCGCCACCTGCAGCCGGGCCAGAGTGTGGCTGGCGACGTGGCGTCGAAGGCGTTGATCGCTGTGCTGTTCGGGCTTGGAGTATGGCTGCTGTTGGCGCTGCTGTTCACGCTTGGCAGGATGCTGCAAAAGCGGTGTGCATTGCGCAGTGCCGTCCTGGAACTCTTTGTCGAGCGCCGTGGGTTGCCTTGGCATGTTGCGCTCTATACGCTGCTCGTCGTATGCATTATCGCTGCATTGCTGCTTTACCTGAGTAATTTTTACCATGTGTTCGGCACTGACAAGGTTGGGCAGGATACGCTGTACCAGGCGTTGAAGAGTGTCCGCACCGGGGTATTGATCGGCACGCTGGCTACGCTGATCATGCTGCCGTTTGCGTTTCTGCTTGGCGTGGCCGCCGGTTACCTGAAAGGCTGGGTCGATGACCTGATCCAGTTTCTATACACTACGCTGAGTTCGATCCCCGGGGTGTTGCTGATCGCCGCTTCCGTCTTGGCAATGGATGTGTATATCAGCAATCACGAGTCGCTGTTTCGGACTGCGGCGGAGCGTGGGGATGTCAAGTTTCTGGCTCTTTGTGGTATTCTTGGTGTCACCGGCTGGATCGGCCTGTGCCGCCTGCTGCGCGGCGAAGCGTTGAAGATTCGCGAGATGGACTATATCGAGGCCGCCAGGGCGTTCGGGCTCGGGCATCTTAAAGTGATTTTCAACCATATTGCACCGAATGTAATGCATATTATAATGATCGTTGTGGTGCTGGATTTCAGCGGACTGGTGCTGGCGGAGGCAGTGTTGTCCTACATCGGGATCGGGATCGACCCGACGATGAACAGCTGGGGGAACATGATCAACAGCGCGCGCCTGGAGATGGCGCGTGAACCGGTAGTCTGGTGGGCGTTGGTGGCAGCCTTGCTGTTTATGTTTGCACTGGTGCTGGCGGCCAATCTGTTTGCAGATGCAGTGCGGGACGCATTCGATCCAAAGCTGCGCACGGGTTGAATTGAACCGGGAAGTGTAGCACTGCAACGGTAATGCAAGGATTCTATGAGGGAGGTACTATGCAGACTGAACGTATCAAATTTTCACAACGCTTGAATGCCGTGCTTGCGGAGTCAGGCTTTCCTGAAACGGCAGAAGAACGCCAGCAGGCGCTGGCCAGGTTGTTGAGCGTCAGTCCCGAACATGTGGCGGAGTGGCTGGAAGGAAAGTCTTACCCGAAGACGTCGAAACTGGTCAAGCTCGCGAAACATATGCGGGTACGGTCGAACTGGTTGCTGTCGGGCATCGGTGAGAAACATCTGCATGAAGACGAGGAACAGGCCTTTCGTACCCAGTTGATGTCGGAACATTGTGAGCGCTACAAGCAGCGCACAGGGCAACGGCAGCAGGCCGAAGAAGACGGCGTGCCATTGACCCGGGAGGCGCTGGAGCTGGCCAATGCCTACATGAAGCTGCCCTATGCCCAGCAGGTACCGCTCTACAAACTGATCACTGAGCTGGCGCGGAATTATTGACCCGCGGTCCGCATTCCGGGCATACAAGCTTGCAGACGATGGATGTATCATGGCAGAGACAATACTGAAAATCGATAATCTGAAGACCTGGTTCGATACATCCCGGGGCGTACTGCGCGCGGTCGACGGTGTCAGTTTCGATATCCGTCATGGTGAAACGCTGGCGTTGTTGGGCGAGTCCGGTTGCGGCAAGTCAATGACAGCCCTGTCGATCATGGGACTGGTGCCGGATCCTCCGGGGCGGATCGTCGACGGCAGTATTCTGCTTGGTGACGAGGACCTGACGACCTACTCGGAAATCGAGATGCGTGGGGTGCGGGGTAATCGTATCGCGATGATTTTCCAGGAACCGATGACTTCACTGAACCCGGTGTTGACCATCGGCGAACAGATCAAGGAGACGGTGCGCAAGCACAAGCGACTCAAAGGACCGGCGCTGACACAGCGGGCATTGGAGCTTCTCGAGGCGGTCGGGATTCCGGATCCGCCTAAACGCATCAAGGAATACCCGCACCAGCTTTCGGGAGGGATGAAACAGCGGGTGATGATTGCGATCGCACTGTCTGCCGAACCGGACCTGCTGATCGCCGACGAGCCAACCACTGCGTTGGATGTCACGATACAGGCGCAGGTGTTACGGCTGCTGAAAGACCTGCAGAAGCAAACCGGTATGGCGATTCTGCTGATCACCCACGATTTGGGCGTGGTCTATGAGACTGCCGACCGGATCGCCGTCATGTATGCGGGGCAGATCGTCGAACAGGCGAGTCGCAAGGTATTCTTCAAGAAACCCGCACATCCGTACAGCCGCCGCCTGTTTCACTCACTGCCGTCGCTAGACAAGCGCGACCAGGTATTGGATACGATCGCCGGCAGCGTACCGCCGTTGACCGAGGAGTTTCGCGGCTGCCGTTTTGTCGCACGCTGCGATCAGGCGTGGGATGCCTGCGCGGAGCAGCCGCCGGTCTACCGCAGGCCTGTCACCGGCCAGTCGGTGCTGTGTCACTTGTACAACAAGAAGATTGCCGCGACCAGGCCGGACCAGGAAGCGTCTGCTGCGCCGGCAGAACGGCAGCAGGCGTACCAGGCGGCGACAGGCACTGAAGAGGCTGGGGATGCGCCGTTGCTGGAAGTCAGGGATTTGAAGATACATTTTCCAATACACAAGGGACTGCTGAAGACTGTGCGGGGCTATGTCTATGCTGTCGATGGCGTCGAAATCGAGATCAGGCCAGGGAAGACACTGGCACTGGTCGGTGAGTCTGGTTGTGGTAAGACCACGGTCGGCAAGGGAATATTACAGTTGTTGCGCGATTATACGCAGGGCGATATCCGGTTCGGCCGTGAAAACCTGAATACGCTGAAAGGGGAGGCGCTGCGGCGCAAACGCGCAGAGTTCCAGATTATTTTTCAGGATCCTTTCTCGTCGATGAATCCGCGGATGATGATCAGTGATATCATCGAGGAGGGGATGCTGGCGCTGAATACAGGCGAGTCACCGGAGGAACGTGCGCGGCGGATCGAGGAGTTGTTGTTGATGGTGGGTCTCTCCGCGGACATGAAGCACCGTTACCCGCATGAGTTTTCCGGTGGTCAGCGGCAGCGTATCTGTATCGCCAGGGCCCTGGCGGTCAAACCCAAATTGATCGTCTGTGACGAGCCGACCAGTGCGCTGGACGTGTCCGTGCAGGCGCAGATCCTGAACCTGCTGAAGTCGCTGCAGCTCAGGCTGGGGCTGTCCTACTTGTTTATTACCCACGATATTTCGGTCGTTTCCTACTTGGCCGATGACATCGCGGTCATGTATCTTGGCCGGATCGTCGAACAAGGGCCGGTCGGGGATGTGCTCGGTAGTCCAAAGCACCCTTATACCAAGGCGTTGTTCGCCGCGGTACCCGAAATCAACAAGGAGCTGATCGACGAGAAAATGATGCTCAAGGGGGATTTGCCTTCACCGATCGATCCGCCAAAAGGTTGTCATTTCCATCCGCGCTGTATCGAGGCGATCGCCAAGTGCCGCGAGCTTTATCCGCCGGCCTCTACCGGCCGGCACCGGGCCCGTTGTCACCTGTACAGTTGAAGTCTCGACGTATTCAGCGAGACAGCCGGTAGGCGCGCCGGTAATACTTGGACTTGACGTAGAGTTTCAGCCGCTGGCCGGGGTAGATGTTGCCGCGCCGCCGCAGGCGCTTGTTCCAGAGCCGTATTTTTCGGACGCTGACACGGAACAGCCTGGAAATACTGTGCAGGGTGTCACCACGGCGTACCACGTAACGTATCTTGCGAATACCGCCGAATCGGGCCAGGTTGCGTGGCGAATGAATCCGGTGCCGGCGTTTACGGAAGACCACCAGGCGCTGGCCGCGCCTGAGCCGGGCGCGGGGTGAGATGCTGTTCCAGCGGGCCAGCGTCACTTTGCTGACACGGTAGCGGCGCGCGACCCTGCTTAGGGTATCGCCGCGGCGTACACGGTAGATAAAGCGGCGGCGGTTACGCAGTACTTTGTTTTCGTCTGCCTTGTACCGCTGTGTCAGTGTCAGTGAGTACTTGGACCTGGCGATATAGGAAACCGGGATTTTGATCGTCCGGGGGCTGCTGATCCTGTTACGGTAGAGCGCGTTGACCCGCCGCAGCAGGCCGGCAGAGATATTGTATTGCCGGGCGATGGCGGTCAGCGTCTGTCCCCGTGTGGCCTGGTGATGCTTCCAGATCACGCGTTTGTTACGTGGCAGTTTTGCAAGCTTGCGTTTAAAGTCGTTGGCAAGTTCGATTGGAATCATCAGCCTGTGCGGCCCGCTTGGGTCTGTCGCCCAGCGGTTGAACCCTGGGTTCAGTTTGTACATTTCATCGAGGCTGATTCCGGCAAGCTCCGCTGCGATCGCCAGGTCGATCTGGCCGCCGGTATTGACCGCAACCAGGCGCCGGTGGTCGGCGATCGGCCGCAGTACGAGTCCGTATTTTTTCGGGTTGGCAACGATTGCCTTGATCGCCAGCAGCTTGGGGACATACTGCCTGGTTTCGCGCGGCAGGCGCAGATGCCAGAAATCGGCCCGCAGGCCACGGCGCAGGTTGCGCCTGACCTCGCGTGCGACCCGGCCTTCCCCGGTGTTGTAGGCGGCCAAGGCCAGCAGCCAGTCACCGTTGAACTGGTCACGCAGTTTTTTCAGGTACTGTATCCCGGCGCGCGTGGACTCGACGATATCGCGGCGTCCGTCGTACCACCAGTTCTGTTTCAACCCATAGAGACGCCCTGTCGACGGGATAAACTGCCAGATACCGGATGCACGGGCATGCGAAAACGCAAAGGGTTGATAGGCGCTCTCGACGATCGGCAGCAGTGCCAGCTCCGCCGGCAGCCCGGCCTTGCGGACTTCCTCGAACACGTAGTGCAGCACCGGCTCGGCACGGTCGTAGACGCGCTCCAGGTATTGCGGGTGACTGGCGAACCAGCGCAGTTCTGCCTGGACCCGGGGGTGAGAGCTGGAAGGCAGCCGGAAGTTTGCGCGGATACGGTCCCAGATGACCTTTTCGACGGTGTCACTGGAACGGTGATTGTTGGCAGTACGCTGCTTGGAGGAAACATGCTCCGGTACGGTTTTCTTTTCAATGATAATGTTGTAATAATAGGCAAAATCCGCATCCGGCTGTGTGTGGATGTAGGTTTCTTCCAGCCTGTCGTTCAGCGCGCTGGAAGCAAACTCTACCTTGCCGTTCGATTGGCGCGCGGTGTTCGCCGCACAACCCATCAGCAGCAGTGTGATTACCAATAACAGCCATTTTGTATATCTCATTCGCCAACCTTACTCGCTTGTTTTTTAGGGCGCCATGGGTAATCCCCAAACCAGCCGCCTGCAGCGACCGTCGTCGCATTGTCTTGCAACGATGCAATTTATGTGCGCAGGCAGCTGTGTTCTGCCTGCCGGGCCAGCCCCAAACTATAACGTATAAGTTATTGATAAGCAAATTAAAAAATGCTTTGCCGATAGCGACTTAAGGTGCCTGGTTTGCTATGATTGGGATAGGACGGGCGAAGAGACCGGCATATCCTGACTGGGTGTGCGTAAATCAGCCACCCGGCCGTCGTACTTTGGGTATAATGTTCTATCAGCCAGCCAGGGCGCGCCATTGCGCCGTCGCAGTAGACGGGTGGTAAGAAAGGCGGGCTAAGGTGCTACCGGACCGATGGACGAACTAGGCAGATGGTATGAAAAACGGCTTGGCCAGGCGCTGCGCAAGGCGGAGCGCCAGGTATTGTCCGAACAGCTGCAAAATATTTTCGGCTATCACTTGTTGATGCTCGGCGCAGTCGATGCCGAGTTGCTGCGGACCTGCCGGGTTCAACATTGCGTGATGCTTCGCAGCCGGGAACAGGAACCTTGTATGACAAATTCCTCGGTATTCAGTGAGTTGACCCAGTTGCCGCTGGCGACAGACAGTGTCGATGCGGTGCTGTTCAATCATTCGCTGGATTTTACCGCTGATCCGCACCAGGCGCTGCGGGAAGCAGAACGCGTATTGGTGCCGGAGGGGCACTTGCTGATCCTGGGGTTCAATCCACGCAGTTTATGGGGACTTTACCGGGTTCTGCGTTTGAATCGCCAGCCTATGCCCTGGAGCGGTAAATTTCGCAGTGTGGCACGGCTCAAGGATTGGCTGCGGCTGCTTGGGTTCGAGATTACCGCGACGCGTTACCTGTTCTACAGTCCACCTATTCAGCAGGAGGCGATTCTCAGGAAATTCCAGTGCCTGGAGCCGGTCATGCGCCGTCTGCTGCCTTTCTCCGGGGGAGTCTACTTGCTCGTTGCCCGTAAAAAGGTTTCGACGCTGACACCGATCAAGCCACGCTGGCGTCCGCGGCGCAGGCTGGTCGCAGGTGCAGTGGATACTGCTTCGCGGCTTGGCAGGCTGCCTGACAATCATTGAGTGCATTAGGAACGAATAATGCAGAAGGTCGAGATTTTTACCGATGGCGCGTGCCGGGGGAATCCAGGCCCGGGTGGCTGGGGGGTGTTGCTGCGTTATGGCGCGAACGAGAAAACACTGTATGGCGGCGAGAAAGAGACGACCAACAACCGCATGGAGCTGACCGCCGCAATCAAGGGTCTGCAGGCGTTGACCCGGTCGAGCCAGGTCGTGTTGACGACCGATTCGCAATATGTCAAAAACGGGATTACCAGTTGGATCCACAACTGGAAAAAGAAAAACTGGAAGACGGCGAACCGGACACCGGTAAAGAATGCTGATTTATGGAAGCAGCTTGATGCGCTGGCGGCGCAGCACCAGGTCGAATGGCACTGGGTGCGGGGACATTCAGGGCACCCGGAAAATGAGCTGGTCGACCAGTTGGCCAACAAGGCGATCGATGAACTGCAATGAGTAAAAGACAGGAATAAAAATGCGACAGGTGGTATTGGATACAGAAACGACGGGACTGGAACCGAGCCAGGGGCACAGGATTATCGAGATCGGTTGTGTGGAATTGGAGAACCGGCGATTGACCGGTAATGTCTATCATCAATATATTCAGCCCGAACGTGAAATCGATGCGGCAGCAATCGAGGTGCATGGGATAAGTAATGAATTCCTGCAGGATAAACCGGTTTTTCGGGATATCGTGGAAGAGTTCGTTACGTTCGTGAAAGGGGCGGAACTGATTATTCACAACGCGCCGTTCGATGTCGGCTTTCTCAATCACGAGCTGCAGTTGCTTGGGGGGCGTCATGAGCCGATCGACACACTGTGCAGTATTCTCGATACACTGGTGCTGGCGCGGCAGATGCATCCTGGTCAGCGAAACAGCCTGGATGCGTTGTGCAAACGCTACGAGGTAGATAACACGCAGCGCGACAAGCATGGCGCATTGCTCGATGCGCAGATACTGGCCGAGGTCTATCTGGCGATGACCGGCGGCCAGGTGGACTTGGTGCTTGACCAAGAGTCCAATGATTCGGCTGCCGCCGCAGGCGGCCGCACGGAGCTTGCCGGGATGTCCGGTCTCGAGCGTATCCCGGTCATCAAGGCCACCGAGGCTGAGCTGCAGCAGCACCGGCAGCGGCTCGAGGAAATCGACCAGGCCAGCCAGGGTAACTGTCTGTGGTTGAAATAGGTGCCGTGCGCACCAATGCATGGACAATGACACGGCATGGAAGAATCGTGTGTAGAAGAATCACCACGTGATACGGTATGCCATGTCGTGGCGTGGCGTTGGGACATACAACGCCACCCCCACGCTAAACCCCAAGGCTGAAATAATAAACGATAACCAGCGTAATCCCAAACGTGAACAGGCTGATCCAAACCATGCCCCGCACCGACAGCGCCCACAGGCCGAACTGCTTCATGTTGGTGTAGCGACCACGTTGCAGGCGCTTGAAAACCTGGTTCAGGTGTTGTCGTGCCAAGTTATAGACTCGCGTCAGCAGGGTTTCCAGCCCGCGGGCAAGCGTATAGCCTGCTTTGCGGTAGAACCAGTCGAAATCCAGGCTGATCGTCAGGGTACGCTGCATCAACGGCAGCAACCAGAAAAAGGCCAGGCCTGAAAACAGCAGCAGTTGGAGCTGGGTGATTACATGCGTTGCCTCGTACGGGTGGTAAGCTGTTGCCAGCGGAGGAAGCAGGCTGTAGAGCAGGGCCGGGAAAATCCCGATCGCAAGACACAGAAAGGAAAACAGGTACATTGCCAGGCGCATGTTGAAGGGCGGGTCGGCTGGCCGCATTCCCGAATCCTTCTGAAAGAAGACAAACCAGGGAAACTTGATCCCTGCATGCAGAAAGACGCCGGCAGTCGCTGCAGTCAACAGAAACCAGGCCAGCTGGTAGTGATCGTGCGCCGCCGCACTGGAGACCATCGACTTGGAGATAAAACCGGAAGTCAGCGGAAACGCGGAGATCGACAGCGCGCCGACGATGCCGCAGGCCGTGGTGACAGGCATGCTCTGGAACAGCCCTCCCAGGTCGGTGCATTTGCGTTTGCCGGTCTGGTAGAGTACAGATCCCGCTGACATCAGCAGCAGTGCTTTGTAGATGATGTGACTGAATGCATGCGCGGCAACGCCGTTCAGCGCCAGGCTGCTTGTTTCGCCGCTTGGTGACAGGCCGATTCCAGTCACCATAAAACCGACCTGGTTGACGATGCTGTAGGCCAGGATGCGGCGCATGTCGTTTTCCAACAGCGCATAGATGATGCCGTAGAACACCATGTAAAGCCCGATCGCAATCAGGATCTTGGTTCCGGCGAAACCGACGATCAGGACGTAGACGGCGGTTTTGGTGGTAAAGGCCGACAGAAAGACCGATCCGCTCGGGCTTGCTTCTGGATAAGCGTCGGGCAGCCAGGCGGACAGTGGCGGAGCGCCGACATTGAGCAGAAAGCCCGCCAGAATCATCCAATGTGCGAACGAATCGAGTTTCATCAGTTCGAAATGTATAGAACCTGTCGTGGCGATATGGCCGGTGATGCCGATCATCAGCACTACACCGCCGAGCAGGTGAATCGCCATGTAGCGCATACCGGCCTTGTACGATTTTTTGGTGCGGTTGGACCAGATAACGAATGCTGAGCCGAGCGCCATGACCTCCCAGAAGATAAAGACAGTGACCAGGTCGCCCGCTGTGGTGACACAGATCGCGGCACCGGCATACAGCATCGCTGCGGTGAGTTCAGAGGTCCTGGCCTGGTTCAACGCAAACAGGTTGCCGGCGAAGGCCATGACCGAAAAAATAATTGCAAAGACTTTACCATATGCCGTCAGGCGGATCAGTTCCAGCTGGT
>JALUUZ010000075.1 GCA_027021095.1 Gammaproteobacteria bacterium | reverse complement strand
ACACGGCAAGGTACTGTCGAAGAAAAAGGTAAAGAGAAAAACCCTGCCTTCGGCCAGCAGCACCGATCCAAAGACCGGAGTCACCACCAAGGTCGAGGGTCAACCCGACGGCTCGCGGGTCATCACCAGGACTGACAAACACGGCAGGATTATCTCGACCAAGCGGGTCAAGAAGTAATCCCCGGGTCTGCGCGGCGCAAAGCCACCCTAGCCCGCATTTCTCGCCACCGTTCGTCGCGGACGGAGCAAGGGTGCGGCATGGGTGGCTTTCGCGACCGAGGAGCGAAGGCAACGGTGTGCGCAGCATCTTTGCAACGATGATGCGGTACGGAAGAATCATGTGTAATAGAATCACCACACGGCACGATTCGATTTGCCGTGGCGTTGGTGCGTACGACGCACCCTACCTCGTCGTGACGGTGTGCGCAGCACACCAAAGGATTTACGGTCAAAAAATGTAATGCTCCAAAGTAGGGTGCGTTGTACGCACCATACGTTGTACATACCAACGCCGCTGTTCTGCAATGCAAAAGAGTAGTCAGTGCAAAATCATCTGCATGATCTCGGCCACCTCCCCGCGCGCCTCCTCGAGCAGCTCGAGACTGGCATCGGCCCCCATTTTGCTGATCGGCAATTTACGATAAGACGCAATCTTTGTCAGGTCAGGAAATTCACTGCCCGCGGCGTCATTGTACTCGGCATGCACATGTGCGACGATCACGATGTCGGCACAATCCGCTGCTCGGTCCGGCGCATAGTCGAAATCGGCGATCAGTTCGGGGATCCGGGTCAGCTCTTCATCCATGTTCCAGGCCTTCAGCACCAGGGTACCGAGTTTTTTACTCAGCGCTCTGACCAGGTGAATAAACTCCGCCTCGTCGTGCAACACTTCCGGACAGGCTTCCGTATACTGCAATACCGGCAGTACACCGATATCATGTACCAACCCCGCCAGCAGCGCCCGGTCCGGCTGGATTCCGGAAGTCAGCCGCCCGAGTACATAACTGATTGCGGCGACATGACTGGAGTGTCGCCAGATCGACTTCAATGTCTTGCGCACACGCGGGTTGCGGGCGCCGAACACCTGCTGTACTGCAAACGATGAAACAAGGTTGCGGGTGGTCGAAAACCCCAGACGGCTGACAGCCTTGTGACAGTCGACTATCTTCCTTGCCCCCCGGTACAACGGGCTGTTCACCACCTGCAACAGGCGTGCTGTCAATACCGGATCGAGCTGAATAATTTTTGCGATCTGCAGCGCACTTTTATTCTGATCCTGAATCGCACTGCGAATCCGGAACGCTACCTCCGGCAGGCTTGGCACCTTGAGCTTCCCCGCACGAAAATCTTCCTTGATCCGGTTGATCAGCCGCAGGCGCGGATCCATCTGCTGTTCTTTTGTATGTGGGCTTGGCATGCTGTCGGCACTACACCTGTCTACAGCATCTTCATCGACACAGGGAAGCGTTTGCTGCCCCAGTTTCCAGGCGTCTGCTCAAAGACGCCGGCAATCTCAGTGCCGCAAAACCGGCAACAGCCTTTCGCATCCAACTGCCATTCAGTCAGTTCATACCAGTCACGGCCGACAACGACCCGGTGACACCCGGGACAATAGGTACTCTGGCCTTCCACGTCATGGATATTGCCGGTGTACACATAGTGTATCCCGGCATCCAGCGCGATCCTGCGTGCCATCGCCAGTGTCGAAGCCGGTGTGGCCGGCTTGTCCTGCATCTTGTAGTCGGGATGGAATGCGCTGAAATGCAGAGGCACATCGACCCCCAGGTGTTCGACGATCCAGTTACACATGGCCTCGATCTCATCCGGCGAATCGTTTTCGGCAGGAATCAGCAGCGTCGTGACCTCGAACCAGCAGTTGGAATCCTGTTTCAGGTACACCAGCGTATCCAGCACGGTCTGCAGATGCCCGCCGGTCAGCTTCCAGTAGAAATCCTCGTTGAATGCTTTCAGGTCGACATTGACTGCATCCATCTGCTCGAAGAAATCCTTACGCGCAGCCTCTGAAATGTAACCGGCGGTGACCGCCACGGTCTTGATCCCCTGCGCCCGGCACGCCTTGGCGACATCGACCGCGTATTCCAAGAAAATCACCGGGTCGTTGTAGGTAAACGCGACACTGCGGCACTTCAGCTTTTTCGCGACGGCCGCGATCTTCTCCGGGCTGGCCTGGTCAGCCAGTGTATCCATTTCGCGCGACTTGCTCATATCCCAGTTCTGACAGAACTTGCACGCCAGGTTGCAACCGGCGGTCCCAAAGGACAACACGGGCGTGCCCGGCAGAAAATGATTCAATGGTTTTTTTTCGATCGGGTCGATACAGAATCCACTGGACCTGCCATAGGTCAACAGCACGATCTCATCGTCTTCCGCACCACGTACGAAACACAATCCACGCTGGCCGTTTTTCAGCTTGCATTCACGCGGACACAGGTCACACTGCACTCGGCCGTCAGGCAGCCGGTGCCAGTACTTTGTACGATGTGCCTGCAGCAAGGCTTCCATAAGCGACAGTCCTGTTGCCCGCGGCTGAACCGCCGGCCAAAAAAACACTGACTACCCCACTTTCCCGGCAAACACCAGCACCACTGTGGAGGAGCTGATCAGAATTTCCTATACTAATAATAGCATAATCGAATTTTTGCGTGGCCCGGAGAGTACAATGCCAGTCAAACGCCCTGCCGCCGTTGCCGGAATATTCTACCCGGACGAACCGGATGTACTGGAGAAGATGCTTGACGAATTCCTGGTCCGGAACCGCAAGCCAGGACCAGCGCCAAAGGCGCTGATTGCGCCCCATGCGGGCTACCTCTATTCCGGCCCGATCGCCGCGAGTGCCTACTCGCGCCTGTCTCCAATCAGCGACAGGATAAAGCGGGTCGTGCTGCTGGGGCCTGCGCACCGGGTCGGTTTCCCGGGCCTGGCAGTCCATAGTGCTGACTATTTCTCCACCCCGCTCGGGGACGTAACCATCGACAAAGAACTGACCGAGGCACTGCTGCAGCTTGATTTCGTGACCACCGCCGACCAGGCCCATGCGCCCGAACACAGCCTGGAAGTACATTTACCCTTTCTGCAATACACGCTCGACTCCTTCGTGCTGACCCCGGTACTGGTGGGCTTCAGTGACAGCGACCAGGCCGCCGCTGCGATCAACCAGGTATGGGGGCAGGACGACACCCTGGTCCTGGTCAGCTCGGACCTCAGTCATTACCATGACTATGCCACCGCCAGGCACATGGACAGCCTGTCCTCACAGGCAATCGAGGCACTGGATCCGTCAGTCATCGATGCAGACCATGCCTGTGGCTACCTTGCCGTCAATGGCCTGCTCAAGGTTGCCGGCACACACGACCTGCAGGCCAGCACGCTGGACCTGCGCAACTCCGGCGACACCGCGGGCGACCGCAGCCGCGTGGTCGGTTATGGCGCCTACGCCTTCGTGCCTTCTGCGGGCGAAGCCTGACATGGCAGCTGCTGCACTCGAACAGTACCGGGATCTCCTGTATACGATCGTCTATACCGCGCTGAAAAACTGTGTGCACGAGCCTGGCCGGGAGCTGCTCGAGGCAGACAGCGACCTGACAGCCGACCTGCCGGAGTTCCTGCGCCAACCGGGCGCAAGCTTCGTCACTTTGCTGAAAAACGGTGCGTTGCGCGGCTGCATCGGGACGATCGAGGCCTATCAGCCACTGTATCTCGACCTGCAAAAAAATGCCTGCGCCGCCGCGCTGCGTGATCCACGCTTCCCGCCGGTAAGCGCCGATGAACTCGAGTCACTGGAAATTCATCTTTCGCTGCTCAGCAAACCGGAGCCAATGCATTTCGATTCAGAACAGGATCTGTTGGCACAATTACAACCGGGACGTGATGG
>JALUUZ010000074.1 GCA_027021095.1 Gammaproteobacteria bacterium | reverse complement strand
ACAGCAAGAAAATGTCGTGTGTGGAAGGATCGCCACGTGATACGATTTGATTTGTCTTGGTGTTGGTATATGCAACCCAACCCCGCTCCGTCGTGACGGTGTGCGCAGCACACCAAAGGATTTACAGCAAGAAAATGTCATGCACCAAAGTAGGGTGCGTTGTACGCACCACTAAGTCTGCCTCCGGCTTTGCACCGCAATACCATTCAACGTCTTGCGGTCCAGGTTGCCGGTGACCGCAAACCCCAATTCTCCTTTACGCCAGAACAACACCCGCAGCCCGGCACTATTGAAATGCTGCAGTTTGTCCTGAAGTTTTTTGTGGCGCAGCCGGCTGACCCGTCGGACATACAGCGTGACACGTACTCCATTAGGGTCTTCATACATAAACTGTGCTGCCATCCGGTTGGTCGATGGGATCAGCCGCCCACCGATCAGGCGGTAACCCAATGCCGAAAGGTTGGGGGCCTTGATTCTGGTCCGCAAGCGCTGTGAAAGCCAGTTGATCAGCTGGGCCTGGCGTTGTGCATCGATCTCGACCGGCCTGGATTGGTCAGTGGTGTAGATGCTGTGTGCAAACGCTGCCGGTTTGACGAGGTTGGCAAGCATAAACGAGTCAGTCTCCGAATCCAGCAGCGAGTTGGCTTGCCATCCGGTCAGGATACCAAACAGGAAAAGCGCAGCGGCGATCACTGCCCGGCGTAACCGGCCATGGGTACCGACCCGTTGCAGGGTCCTGGCGGCTTGTTGCTGTGCGAAGGGTACGGGTGAACTGGCGACCGTGTCGAACCGCTGATGTAGACGCTGTGAGATCGCACGGTACTGTTCGATCCGTAGTTTGTCTTTGGGGTGCTGTTCCAGCCAGCGCTCGACAAGCTGGCGACGTTGCGGCGATAGCTGGCCATCCAGGTAGGCGTGCAGGTCCGTTTCGGTAACCGGGATCTCGTCTGTCATTTCAAGTACCTTATGTTACTGTTGTTACTCGTGGCATTACTCTTGGCCTTGCTGTTACCGGTAGGGTCGCCGCGGTTCTCGTCCTGGTACAGTGTATCACGCAATTGCTGTCTTGCCCTCGACAGGCGTGACATTACGGTGCCGACCGGGATCTGCAGCATCGAGGCGATCTGTTGGTAGGTCAGACCTTCCAGGGTTACCAGCATCAATATCGATCGCTGATCGGCAGAAAGCGTTTGCAATGCCTTGTCCAGGTCATCCATGCCTGGGTCGGCCGTGGCGGCCGTGGCAGGCTCGGTGGTTTCACTGATGTTGCCAGTGGTTTCACGCGCAGCCTTGCGCAGCATATTGATAAACAGGTTGTGCATCATCGTAAACAGCCAGGCCCGCAGGTCTGTGCCCGGCTGCCACTGGGAAAACCTGGCGATCGCCCGGGCCAGGCATTCCTGCACCAGGTCCTCGGGATCGATCGGGGTCCGGTGGTTGCACAGCGCATACGCATAGCGCCTGAGTCCCGGCAGGTGTTCGAGTACTTGGTGTTCGTTTTTCTTCATTGCTTACAAGCCGGGTCAGGTGAATCGTTAAGTCGGATTGGCCTCCCATCCGGCACCCTGGTGTTACACCATATCGGCCCTATGCCACACCCTTGCACCGTCTCGCTACGAACGGTGGTGAGAAATGCGGGCTAGGGTTTTGGCAAGACTGCCGGTTTGGTGAATACCCAGTCATTGTTTTTGACCGGGGTATGGCAGGCGATGCATTCTTTGGCGACCGTTGCGTTACCATAGGGCTTCTGTTCCATGCCTTTCCAACGCGCCCAGCCCCAGCCATAGGTTTTAGCATATTTCTTTGAGTCTTTAAACATAAATTCAGCGTGTACGAACTTGTCCGGGACGATTGCTTTTTTCCAATGGCTGGCATTGGTTTGTTTCCAGACCACTTTGCCGAGTATGGCACCGTCCGGCCAGGGGTTGGTTTTCCCTGCACGCGCTGCCTTGACGGCGACATCGTTACCGAAAATAATACGCACGGTATTGTTGTCGGTCCGGTGAGACATCGAGATGATACGCCAGTTTTGGTAGCCCTTTGGAAACGCGATACCATTGGGCGATGGTTTGACCTCGGCCCGGGTTGCGGGCAGAACCGCGAGCAACGAAACCAGGGTGAACACCAGTGCTGTTGGGTTGATGCTTGATAATTTCATTTATTGGGTCCTCGATAGCTTTTATAAACGAATAATGAACAGCTCAATAATGAGCAGCTCCTGGTATAAACACTGTGCCCGACTGATTATTCCATCAAGGGGGTGCTTATTGCGTGGGCTTCCCCCAATCGTGGTATTTTTCTAGGGATATTGCAGTAGAGTCTATTGTGTTGCTATGATAACTATACTTGACAGGCTATTTTGATTCTTTGTTGGCCATGGAGAGGAGAAAAAAATGCTGAAACTTGGAAAAGCTAAAACGGATTATCCGGACAGGAAGAGTACGACGTTTTATGCCGGATGTTGTTGTGGTGCTTGCTGTTGCTGCTGCTGTTCTTTCTGGGTCGGCGGGGTTGTCGGCACCGGTTTGGGCCTGCTCTACGCAAAAGGCCAATGGTCTGAGGCACGACAGGAGGAACAGAACAAGAAGGCTGTACGCAGCGCCAGAAAGGGGTTCTGGTTTACATTGCTGGTGAGTGTATTGGTTGTCGCCGCGTCTATACCGATAGCCGACAGTATGTCGAGTTCGCCTCTCAAAGATACAATAAGGATTCTATGGGTGCTTTTTCCGGTCTGGAATGTGTTACTGGCGGCCATTGTTTCCATTGCGATGGCGAAGCGCGCTGCGCCCGGCCCCGAGCTCAAGACGTTGATCTTCAAAAGAAACGCCGTCGTTTTTTTAACGACGTTGGCCGGTTACGCGCTTGGCTGGGGCATACTCGTAATAGTGTAGTAGGCTTCACGGGCTAGAGGATGCAGGTGCAGAGTTGAAACAGCAAGTGATGCTCGTTCCAGGCGTGATTTATTCCGGTTCGCCTGCCGGTGGTGGCGCACATTTCCGCCTCGGTGACGAGGAAATCGTGCCGGTCGAGGAGTTGGATAACAATCGGTTGTGGGACTGCCTGATGTCCGCGCTCGCTGTGCAGCACCCTGTTGACCTCGATGAAATCAAAACGCAGTGCGCCGGCCTGGAAAACAGCCCGGGAGAAATGGAGCAGCTCATCGCCGAACTGCAACAACACGGGCTGCTGATCAGTGCTGAAAAAATCGATCTGCACGACCCGCTCGAGCGCTGGGTTTGTCACCACCGGCTTTACAGCAGCGAGAATATTGCGGCGATAAGACGTACGCGCCTGGGGATCTGTATCCCTGACCGGTGGGAAACGGCACAGGATGCAGAAACGCTTATGCAGGTGTTTTCCGCCTACGGCTTTACGGCTGATCGATGTAGTGTTGCCGATGATCTGTCTGCGTTTACCCTGCTGGTGGTGCTGGCGGATTTTTCCAACGACCAACTGTTTACCGAGGTCAACCGTGCAGCATACGGCACCGGTCTGCCATGGCTTATGCTGCGCCAGGCAAGTACGACGCTGGCACAGCTCGGGCCGTTGTTTCTGCCGCAAAAGACTGCCTGCCATGCCTGCCTTGCCGCCAGGACCTTCAGTAACCGTGAGCACCCGTTAGAGCACCGCCTGTTTCAGCACCAGGCCTCAGGCGCTGCGCGCGGACTGTGGCTGGACTGGCAGGCCCGTGTCATGGCCGAGATGGCCGCGGACGAGGTCTTACGTTGGTGTCTCGATCGTCACCTGGCGACACTGGCCGGGCAATCCCGGTTCATCAATCTGCTGGACTGGTCGGTACAGCAGGAAAAAGTGCTGCAGCTGCCCGGCTGTTCCGTTTGTGATCCAGTACTGGCCGCGGAGTAACACATGGCAGCGGCACAACCACTATCGCCGGACGAACTGCTTGAAA
>JALUUZ010000073.1 GCA_027021095.1 Gammaproteobacteria bacterium | reverse complement strand
GGCCAGGCTGGTGAAGTTGGATATCCTGATCAACGGCGAACGGGTCGATGCCTTGTCGATCATCGTGCACAAGGACAACAGTCAGCGGCGCGGCCGCGAACTGGCCGAACGCATGCGTGAGATCATTCCCAGGCAGATGTTCGATGTCGCGATCCAGGCGGCGGTCGGAGGCCAGATCATCGCCCGCACGACTGTCAAGGCGTTGCGCAAGAACGTCACCGCCAAGTGTTATGGCGGGGATATCACACGCAAGAAAAAGCTGCTGGAAAAGCAGAAGGCAGGAAAAAAACGGATGAAGCAGGTGGGGAAAGTGGAGATTCCACAGGAAGCCTTTCTGGCGGTATTGAAAGTGGAGAAATAACAAAAACCGCACAACAAACGAGATAGGATAGCGCATATGTTTATAGATTTTCCGACGATATTGTTCCTGGTTGCGGTGGTCGGACTGCTGATCTGGATCCTGGATTACCTGTACTTTCAGAAAAAGCGAGAGGGCACCGGTGTGGAGGAAGGCCATTGGCTGGTCGAGACTTCGAAGGCGTTCTTTCCGGTAATCGTTCTGGTGCTGCTGCTGCGTTCCTTTCTGGTTGAGCCGTTTCGTATTCCGTCACCATCGATGGTGCCCACGCTGTTGCCTGGTGACTTTATCCTGGTCAAGAAATACGCCTATGGTGTAAAGCTGCCGGTGATCAACCAGTTGCTGTTCAATCACCACAGCCCGCAGCGGGGGGAAGTCGTCGTGTTCCGTTTTCCGGATGAGCCGACGACGAACTACATCAAGCGGGTGATCGGTGTGCCTGGGGATGTGATTGAATACAAGGATAAAAAGATCACCGTCAACGGCAAGCCGGTGGCGCAGGACTATGACGGGAAATACGTCGACAATGGGGCGGGCAGTGATTTCACCGGTTACAGCCGGATGGCTGAACGTACCGGGGAGCGTCGCTACAATGTACTGCTCAGCGGCGGCAATCCGCCGCCGTTCACCTGCCTGAAAAATTCCCGGTTTACGGTCAAGCCAGGTGAATACTTCGTGATGGGCGATAACCGTGATCACAGTAATGACAGCCGGTACTGGTGCGGGGTGCCTGATGCCAACCTGGTCGGCAAGGCCTTCGCCATCTGGATGAACTACGATCCGGTCAGCGGCAAGGTCAGGTGGAGCAGGATGTTCGAGGGGATCGATTAGCATTGGCTGCCGGTCTTCGGCACGGCAGGGACGAATGCCAGAATTGGACTATAGTAATCAGTGGGAAGCATGATTGCCATGGTGTGTTCCCGGTGCTGTGTTCCTGCATCTGCTTCCCGGACAGGTGTCCGGGTTTGCTCGTGTCATGGTGTTGCTAGCAAACAGGAGTGGTTCATGGTGGTAAATCGTCAGCGTGGTATGACTTTTTTCGGCTGGATCGTTTTTCTTTTGAACCTGGTCTTTCTGGCCTGGTTTGCGATCACTGCCGTGTTGATGCATCTCGAGGCCATGAAGGTCATTTCCGTAATCGACTATCTGAAGAAGGTCGAGCGGGTCACGCAAAAGACCAAGCGCGAGATCAAGAGTATCGTCGACAAGCGGATGCTGGTCGATTACCTCGATGACGCCAAGCGGGAAGAGTATGTCAAGCAGATGCAGATCAAGACCTCAGACAGTAAATTGAACGTTTCGATCGACTTTGAGGTCAGGAAAGACTTTTTGTTCGGTATCGTTCTGGCGAAAAGATATAAACATGATGTTGAGATTATCGCACATTGATGCACGATTATGACAAGCTGGCAAGCCGGCTTGGTTACCGGTTCAAGAACAGGGAGTACATCCAGGTCGCGCTGACACACCGCAGTGTCGGCAGGTTGAACAATGAGCGCCTGGAATTTCTCGGCGACAGTATCCTGAATTTTGTCATTGCCGCCGAGTTGTATCAGCGTTTTCCCGATGCCACGGAGGGGGAGCTGAGCCGGCTGCGTTCTTTTCTGGTCAAGGGAGACAAGCTGGCGGAGATCGCCGGTGCGCTGGAGCTTGGGGCGTATATCGAACTTGGCCCCGGCGAGATGAAGAGCGGTGGTTCGCGGCGCGCGTCGATTCTCGAGGATGCGCTCGAGGCACTGATCGGTGCTGTCTACCTCGACAGTGACATCAACCAGGTCAGGCAGGTGGTGTTGTCGGTCTACCAGCCGTATCTCGATGACGTGCCTGCGTTGGACCAGTTGAAAGATCCCAAGACCCGGCTGCAGGAGTACCTGCAGGCACGCCGAAAGCCGTTGCCGGAATACCGGATCGAAGAAACGAGTGGCGAGCAGCATCAGCGTCTGTTCACGGTTTCATGCCGTGTCGAAGGTCTGAACCAGCCCACGTTCGGTACCGCCACCAGCCGGCGTAAAGCAGAACAGGAGTCCGCGCTGCGGGCACTGGCAGCCTTGACCGATGGTTGAAGCGGCAGTCACCCATTGTGGCTTCGTTGCATTGGTCGGGCGTCCCAATACCGGCAAGTCGACGCTGTTCAATGCGCTGGTCGGGGAGAAAATCAGTATTACCTCGAACAAGCCGCAGACCACGCGCCACCAGATCCTTGGTATTTTCAGCAGCCTGAACAGCCAGGCGGTCTTTGTCGATACACCGGGCTTGCACACCCATGCCGGGAAGGCGATAAACCGCTACATGAACAAGACAGCATCGAGTGTGATCCGGGATGTGGACCTGGTGCTGTTTCTGCTCGAGGCCGGGAAATGGACTGCCGAGGACGCGTTGGTGCATGCGCTGTTACAGGGAAACGAGCGGGTTGTCGTGGTGGTCAACAAGATCGACAAAGTGGCGAAACAGTCATTGCTGCCTTACCTGGCGCAGCTGCAACGGCAAACAGGTTTCGACCGCCTGGTGCCTGTGTCGGCGAAAACCGGCGATAACCTGGACCAGCTGCGCAAGCTGATCCTGCAGGCCTTGCCGGAGTCACCCTTTATGTTTCCGCCCGATCAGCTGACGGACAAGTCATTGCGCTTTATCGCGACTGAACTGGTACGCGAGAAGTTGATCACGCTGTTGCAGAAAGAGCTGCCCTATGCACTGGCCTTGGAAATCGAGCAGTTCGAAGAGAGCGAAAAACTGGTCCGGATCCACATGGTCGTGTGGGTCGAGCGTGAGAGTCAGAAAAATATCGTGATAGGCAGCAAGGGGATGACGTTGAAAAAGGCCGGCAAGCGTGCCAGGCCTGAACTGGAGAAACTGTTCGGCAAGAAAGTGTTTCTCGGCCTGTGGGTGAAAACCAAGCCCGGTTGGGCCAACAACGAGCAACTGCTGCATTTGCTGGGTTACAAGGAAACATAGGCCGGCCTTTTCGGCTACCGGTTTGGAACAGTGCACAAAGTCATCCTGCAGCCAGCTTACCTCTTACACGCCAGGACCTACCGCGAGTCCAGCCTGCTGGCGGACATCTTGACCCGGGACGCGGGCCGGTTGACGGTGGTGGCACGCGGGGTGCAGCGGCGCGGGTCGCGATTCCGTGGCCTGTTGCAGCCGTTCAAGCAGTTGTGCCTCAGCTGCCAGGGACGGGGTGAACTGTATACAATGACTGACGTGGCGGAAGCGGGGACCGCAGTGAGGCTGCCAGGCAAGGCGTTGTATTGCGGTCTCTATCTGAATGAACTGGTGGCGCGCTTGCTGCACAGGCATGACCCGCACCCGGGGCTGTTTGATTGTTACGCGGCCACGCTCTCACGGCTGCCGCGGCTCGACGGCCTGCCGCGCACCTTGCGGCTGTTCGAAAAAAGACTGCTGCGTGAGCTTGGTTATGGCTTGTTGCTCGACAGGGAAGCAGACACCGGCAGGGCAATTGAACCGGACCTGTTGTACGCTTATAATGTCGAGTCGGGGCCGGTGCGCGGTTCTGCAGGAAAGGCAGGTATTCCCATTCATGGTGCCAGCCTGCTTTCGCTGGAAAACGACCAGCTGCACGATGCGACCAGCCTGAAAGAGTGC
>JALUUZ010000072.1 GCA_027021095.1 Gammaproteobacteria bacterium | reverse complement strand
CCGGTGATTGATGTCGCACAGGGTATCTCCTGTGGTCACGTCCTTCAGCCCGACAGCCGCGGCGATATCGCCCGCCATCACCTCGGTGATCTCCTTGCGGCTGTTGGAATGCATCTGCAACAGGCGCCCGACACGCTCCTTCTTCTGCTTGACCGGGTTATATACAGTCGATCCCGATTTCAAAACCCCGGAATACACCCTGAAAAACGTCAGCGTACCGACAAACGGATCCGTCGCAATCTTGAACGCCAACGCGGCAAACGGTGCATCATCGGACGCCGGCCGCTCGGCCTCGCTGCCTTCCTTGTCATCCAACACCCCTTTTATCGGCGGGATATCGATCGGCGACGGCATATAATCGATGACTGCATCCAGCAGCGCCTGTACACCCTTGTTCTTGAACGCAGACCCACACAATACCGGTACCACTTCATTGGCCAGGGTCCTGATCCTGAGTCCCTGCCTGATCTGTTCAGTGTTCAGCGTACCCGTCTCGAGGTAGCACTCCATCAATTCCTCGCTGGCTTCGGCAGCGCTTTCGATCATGCTCTCGCGCCACTTTTCCACCTCGGCCCGCAGCGCTTCAGGCACCTCCGTTTCCGAGTAGGTCACGCCACAGTCATGCTCATTCCACAGGATGCTTCTCATCCCGATCAGGTCGACCACACCGTCAAACTTGTCCTCGGCACCGATCGGCAGCTGTACCGGCACGGGATTGCTGCCGAGCCGCTCGTGAATCTGGCCGACGACACGCAAAAAATCCGCGCCGGCACGGTCCATCTTGTTGACGAACGCAATCCGCGGCACGTGATACTTGTTCGCCTGGCGCCAGACCGTCTCTGACTGCGGCTCTACGCCGCCAACCGCACAAAAGACTGCGCAGGCACCATCCAGGACCCGCAGCGACCGCTCGACTTCGATGGTAAAATCCACGTGCCCGGGCGTATCGATAATATTGATCCGGTACTCCGGATACTGCTGATCCATCCCCTTCCAGAAACAGGTAGTCGCCGCCGAGGTAATCGTAATCCCCCGCTCCTGCTCCTGTTCCATCCAGTCCATCGTCGCAGCCCCATCATGGACTTCACCCATCTTGTGCGACACCCCTGTATAGAACAGTATCCGCTCGGTCGTCGTCGTTTTGCCTGCATCGATATGTGCCATGATGCCGACATTCCGATAACGTTCAATTGGAGTCTTGCGTGCCACACTTTATCCTGTTTTCATTGCCCGCGGTACGTATGACGTACCTTACCAACGATAATGTGCAAAAGCCTTGTTGGCCTCTGCCATGCGATGAGTCTCCTCACGTTTTTTCACTGCCGAACCACGGTTCTCAGCCGCATCGCTGATTTCTCCGGCCAGCCTGCGTGCCATGGTCTTTTCTCCGCGCTTACGCGCCGCCTCGATCATCCAGCGCATCGCCAGGGTCGAACGCCGGGTAAACCGCACCTCGACCGGAACCTGGTAGGTCGCACCGCCGACCCGGCGTGATTTGACCTCGACCTTCGGGCTGACGTTCTCCAGTGCCGTTTTCAATGTCTCGAGCACATCGCCTTTGTGCTTTTCGCCGATCACATCCAACGCACCGTAGACAATCTTCTCCGCGATGGACTTCTTCCCGTCCACCATGACCATGTTGATAAACTTCGACAGGGTCACGTCATGGTATTTTGGATCCGGCAAAATAGTCCGCTTAGGTACTTCTCTTCTTCTTGGCATCAGCTCTAACCGTCTTCTAAAGAGTATATATATGTATTTATGTATTATTTCTTTGGCCGCTTGGCACCGTACTTCGAACGCCGCTGCTTGCGATCCTCGACCCCCGAGGTATCCAGGCTGCCGCGCACGACATGGTAACGCACCCCGGGCAGATCCTTGACCCGGCCGCCACGGATCAATACGATCGAGTGTTCCTGCAGATTGTGTCCAACACCACCAATATAACTGCTGACCTCGAACCCATTGGTCAGCCGTACGCGTGCGACTTTACGCATCGCTGAATTCGGCTTTTTCGGCGTAGTAGTGTACACCCGGGTACATACACCACGCTTCTGTGGACATGCCTCCAGTGCAGGCACGTTCGTCTTTTCGGTTTTGCGCGTACGTGGCTTGCGTACGAGCTGGTTTATAGTGGCCATGAAACACGACTCCACATCAGATTTAAGATTACACAAGTAAAAAGGCACTTCAATTCAAGACCATTGAAGCGCCATCACCCCTCAATTACTCCTGTTAAGCAATTGAAAGAAATAAGTTATAAATTCTACTAATAGAACTTATAGAAACTGCAAATAAAGATAGGCCGGAACGTGATCCGGCCTGTATAAGAGAAGCGGAATTTTAGTTTTGAACCGCCTCCATGTCAAGCAAAGTACACGATTTTTTACCTGTATTGCCCAAATCCACCGGCAAATCAGCTTTGTGCCGTGTTTTCCTTCACTTCGTCTTTGTCGGCTGCAGCCTGCTCTGGCAGCTTGTCGCCACTCATCTCGGTTTCGACCGGCGCCACCGCCGGGCTCAACGGAACCTCGGGCATACTTACTTTATTTTTTTCTTTCAAACGCTTACGGCGGCGCTCCTTGTGATAGGCCAAGCCCGTACCCGCCGGAATCAGGCGCCCGACGATGACATTTTCCTTCAGCCCGCGCAGATCATCACGCATGCCACGCACCGAAGCTTCGGTCAACACACGGGTCGTCTCCTGGAACGAAGCCGCCGAAATAAACGACTCGGTCGCCAGTGAGGCCTTGGTGATCCCAAGCAGCACCGGCACATACTCGATCGGCCGCTTGTTTTCAGCCAGCAGCACATCATTCTCGTCCAGCAGCCTCGATCTGTCGATTTGTTCACCACGGAGAAAATTACTGTCACCCGGGTCGGTGATCTCGCACTTACGCAGCATCTGCCGGATAATCACCTCGATATGCTTGTCATTGATCTTGACGCCCTGCAGCCGGTACACATCCTGGATTTCATTGACCAGGTAATTCGACAGCACCGTGACCCCAAGCAGCCGGAGAATATCGTGCGGGTTGGGCTCACCATCGACGATCACTTCACCACGCTCGACAGTCTCCCCTTCGAAAATCGTCACATTACGCCATTTCGGAATCAAGGTTTCATACTTTTCGCCGTCCTTGTCGGTAATCACCAGGCGCTGCTTACCCTTGGTCTCCTTGCCAAAGCTGACGATGCCCGAATGTTCAGCCAGAATCGATGAATCTTTCGGCTTACGCGCCTCGAACAGGTCAGCCACCCGCGGCAGACCACCAGTGATATCGGCTGACTTCGAGGACTCGAGCTGAATACGTGCGATCTCGTCACCGACCCCGACCTGGTCGCCGTCCTTGACACTGACGACGGCATTACCGGGCAGAAAATACTGTGCCGGCACATCGGTCCCGACCAGCGTCAACAGGTTACCCTGCTCGTCCTCGAGCCTGACCACCGGGCGCAGATCCTTACCGGACGTCGGTCTTTGTTTCGGGTCGATCACCTCGAGCGTCGCCATCCCGGTATACTCATCGACGCGGCTCTGCACCGTCACGCCCTCGGCAAAGTCCTGGAATCGCACCGTGCCGGCCACTTCCGCGATGATCGGATGGGTATGCGGCTCCCACTTGACGATCACCTGGCCGGACTCCACCCTGTCGCCATTGGTGACCTGCAGGCGCGCACCATAGGGCACCTTGTAGCGCTCACGCTCACGGTCGGACTCATCCTGGATACTCAGTTCACCGGAACGGGAAACCAAGACATAATAACCATCCTTGTGATGAATGGTCTTCATATTGTGCAGTTTCACCACACCGCTGTACTTGACTTCGACGTTGTTGATCGAGGCCGAACGGGAAGCGATACCGCCCACGTGAAAGGTTCTCATCGTCAACTGCGTACCCGGCTCACCGATCGACTGGGCAGCGATCACTCCCACCGCTTCACCGATGTTGATCAGGTGGC
>JALUUZ010000071.1 GCA_027021095.1 Gammaproteobacteria bacterium | reverse complement strand
GTTCGAGGTCGTTGGTGACAGTCTGGAGATCATGCAGAGCCGGGTGATGCGCAGCCGCATGGCCGGCGAGCCGCCGGATATTTTTTTGCAGCCGCAAGTGCCTGATATCGGTTTCCTGGAGTTTCATCGCGGCCGGGAGGCTATCGAGGCCGGCAGGTGTGTGGTCAAGGACAATCTGCAACAGTTGGAGGCGCTGCGGCTGGATTGATACGGGTCTCGCCCCACTGTCTTGCGGCGAGCGGTGGTAAGACGAAGCAAGGGGCGCCAATGTATGGATAATGACATGGTATGGAAGAATCGTATGTAGAAGAATCACCACGTGATACCATTCGATTTGCCTTGGTGTGTGGTGCGTACAACGCACCCTGCCTCGTGGTGACGGTGTGCGAAGCACACCAAAGGATTTATACCAAGAAAATATCACGCCCCAAAGTAGGGTGCGTCATACGCACCAATGTACGGACAATGATTTGGCATGGAAGAATCACGTGTGCAAGAATGACCGCGTGATGTGATTCGGTTTGTCGTGGCGTTGGTGCGTACAACGTACCCTACCACTGCAGGACTTTACGCCGGTTACGTTCATTCCAGGAGTCGCCAAGCAGCTTCCGCATCAGTCCGTCGATAGTTCTCGTCAGCAGGATATTGCGCAGCATTGCCAGAAAGTCTCTAGGGTTGCGCGGGAAGGCCCGCAGTGTCATCGAAAAGCCGATATCATCGTACAGCACATAGTGCCAGTAGCCAGGTGGGATATACAACGCATCGTTGTTCTGCAGCGTCGCGACCTCTCCTTTCAGGTGCCGCAGTGCGGGAAATCTCTCGTAGTCGGGATTCTCGTAGTCGATGTCGTAGAGACTGCTGAACGAGAACGGTACACGGTACATGTACTTCGTCTGTGACGGGGGAAACAGGAAAATTCTTTTTTGTCCGCCGAAATGGCACAGCAGCAGGTCGGCCATGTCGATATCGAAATGCATCTGTACCCGTGCCCCTTTACCGGCCAGGAACAGCACTGGCAGTTTTTTAAAAAACTTCAGCCCGATCTCCGGGTAGCTGAAATCGCGGCTCAGCTCAGGCAGGAAGGTCAGGATATTACAAAAAAACAGGCGCAGGTCCTTCTCGCCGTTTTCCAACAGCTCGATGTAGTCGCGCAGTTTCATCTTTGCCTTGGGTGCGTGCTGATGCTTGCGGCCTGTAGAAGGCACGCTGTCGTAAAGGCGGACCAGGTTGTCACCGGCAGCGTCTTTGATATAGTCCAGGCTCCATTTCCTGCCCGCCTGCCAGTTACTGGCAAGCTGCTCGATCACGACAGGTTTCTGGCGGCTCTTATACTGGTCGATGAAGTTGCCGCTCGTTATTGCCGTAACACGTTCGGTCGGCTCCAAGTCAATCATTGTTATTTTTGTCAACGCAACACATAGTGGTTCATATTGACAAGTAGTATATCGGCTTGCTGGTGCCGATTCAAAAGTTTATTCGGCTATACTTGAGCGGAATACACTGTTTTATTCAGCTTTTTACCATTTTACCGGCGTGAGTGCCGATCAGTTTGCTGCCCTGCATTCGCAACTGGTATTTCTCCAGGTATTTGCGCAGACGGTCAGAATCGTTTGTCTTCTTTCTTTTCTTTCTGGATTGCGCAAACAAGATTCTACCGGCCTCGGCCAGTGAGCCTGCGTCCCGGCAGACCCGGATCACCTGTGCCAATTGCGGGCGTTCGAACAAGTCCAATGCCGCCAGCCTCTCTGGGCCAAGGTAGTGTGACAGCAACTCGTCGTCGGACGAAGCGGTATAGGTAGAGCCGTTGTCATGAGTGCCGCGCCAGGTTTGTTGCAGGCGTTCGATTTCATCCTGTACGATCTGTTGTGAGATCCGCTTGCCGCCTGCAAGTGTCGCCATGCGTGTGACACTGGCATTCAGGTCACGGAAATTGGCCGACCACAATGCCTGTTCCGATTGCGCAAACTGCAGAAACCGCTGGTGTGCTTCGCGGTTGAAGCGTACCAGGACGCCTTCGTTCTGTGCATAGCGCTCGAGTTCGTGGTCCAGGTTCGGCGCGATGTCTTCGCGCCGGTCTTTCAATCCAGGCAGCGCGAAGGTCCAAAGGTTGATGCGTGCGAGCAGATCTTCGCGAAAACGTCCACGGCGCACCTCGCTGAGCAGGTTGCGGTTGGTGCCGGCGATCAACTGAAAATCGGTCCGGGTTTCGCGGTCGGCCCCCAGCGGAAAGAACTGCTTTTCCTCGATTGCGCGCAGCAGCATTGCCTGTTCGTCCATACCGAGTTCCCCGATTTCATCGAGAAAAAGGATCCCCTTGTTCGCGCTTTTCAGCAGGCCGGGACGGTCTTTCGTGGCGCCGGTAAAGGCCCCTTTGAGATGGCCGAACAGCGTCGACATGGCGTTGTCACCGCGCAGCGTTGCGCAGTTGACTTCGATAAATTCCCCTTGCAGTTGTGTCCGTGCTTTTTTCAATTCGTAGATACGCCTGGCGAGTTGTGACTTTCCTGCGCCGGTCGGGCCGGTCAGCAGGATCGGTGCACGCGAGTTGATTGCGACCTTTTCGATGAGTTGGATCAAGGCGTTGAAATGCTCGTTGCGCGTCTTGATTCCGGATTTGAGGTAGTCCGTACCCTGGCGGTGTTCCTGCTCGAAGCGGTTGGCGATCAGGTCATAGCGTGACAGATCCAGGTCGATGATGAAGTACCTGCCCGGCTCACCCGTGCGCTGGCGCTTCGGCGGCGCGCTTTGAATAAGCTTGCCGGGGAAGTAACCGGCTTCGGTCAGCAGGTAGAAGCAGATCTGCGCGACATGTGTGCCGGTGGTGATATGGAAGAAGTAGTCATGGTTGTCTGGATCGAAGCCAAATTGCCGGGAAAAGTCATGCAGCTGCGTATAGACGGTTTCAAAGTCCCAGGGGTCATCAAATGCCAGTGGCAGCAGTGTGACCCGGGTTTCAGGTGAGACCAGCTCGATGTCTGCACGGATGCGGTTTGCCAGTGGCGCATCGCCAGGCTGGTGCAGCAGTACGAACTGGTCGACAAGGAAGTCCTCATGCCGGCACAGGTCGATGCTGGGGCGCCATTTGCTCCAGCGCGCAGAGGTGGCAGGACCGGCATCGAGGTTGGTGCCGAGCAGGCCGAGCAGGATATTTTTCTTGTTGTTCATCTACGCACTTTCCGCTGAATATACATGTATATATTACTAAATATAAAACTATATAATATTATATACAAATATCAATCTTTGTGTGTCCAATTATTTCGGGACCAATGGGGAATTGATAATTAAATGTTTAAAAAACAATAAATTAAATTCATTATCTTTTATCAGGCTGGTTTTGGCAGGGCTGTTGCAATAGCATGGTTATCGATCACGAAGACAAGGGAAAAAACAATGAACGAATCTAACTATGAAGTGATGCAGGTCGAGCGGGGTGTGCCGGTCAAGTCCTGGACCCGGGGGGTGCCGTTTGACGACAACAGCCGGCAACAGTTGAGAAATATCGCGCAGATGCCGTTTGTGCACAAATGGGTTGCGGCCATGCCTGATGTCCATATGGGTAAGGGGGCGACTATCGGCAGCGTGATTCCGACCAGCAAGGCGATTATTCCGGCTGCGGTAGGGGTCGATATCGGCTGTGGAATGATGGCGGTCAAAACCAGCCTGAGTGCTGCCGATCTGCCGGACAATCTGTCTGCGATCCGCTGTGCGATCGAAAAGGCGGTGCCGCACGGGCGTACCCGGCATGGCGGCAGAAACGACCGGGGTGCCTGGGGCAGGGTGCCACAGCAGGTGGCCGGTGCGTGGAAAAAGCTCGAGTCCGGATTCAACGCGATCTGTGACAAACACAAAGTGATTGCCAAGTCCAATCATGTCAATCACCTGGGTACCCTGGGGACGGGTAATCATTTTATCGAGGTCTGCCTGGACCAGGATCAGCAGGTCTGGGTGATGCTGCACAGTGGTTCCCGTGGTGTA
>JALUUZ010000070.1 GCA_027021095.1 Gammaproteobacteria bacterium | reverse complement strand
CTTCGGATCGTGCCTGCTTCATTGTAGGCAGGGATCAGTACGGCGATATTCATTGTCTGGTCGGCTTGGTGTATTGCTGAAGATAGAAAGTTGTCCCAACGGCATCCTATTTTAAGTCACTCGCACTGTGGTGTACAGGCGGCCCATAAATACTCAAAAGAATCAGTTGCTTGCCACTAGTGCGGTGGTGAGGGGGTACTTGAATTGGCTGTCAAGGCATTATACTATATCCATTATTCAGATCAGGGGTTTTTAGCAGGTTAACAACAATAAATCGTTACTGAAGGAACTTTCATATGAATCTAAAAAAATATTCTTTGTTCGTCGTTTCCGTGTTTGTCGTGACCTTGTATGGATGTAAATCATATCCGGTCAGGAATATCGAGCATGCGCCGGTACCACATTCAGGCCAGCACCATCCTACCGCGCACGAGGTGAAACGGATTATTTTGCGCGCAGGCAGCGATCTGGGCTGGGCGATGAAGCCTGTCAGGCCGGGTGTGATCATCGGCACGCTGTTTGTGCGGTCACATATGGCAAAAGTACGGATTACCTATAACCGCCGGTCCTTCAGTATCCATTACATGGACAGCAGAAACCTGAAGTACGACGGACACAATATTCATTCCAGGTACAACGGCTGGGTCACCAACCTGGAACGGCGTATTAATTCAATGCTGGCAGCGTTGTAGAGCTGTTGCCGTTTGCCGCTGGCGGAACACAGTCTTCCGCCATGTTGCCGTCTTGCTGTAAACGGACCGGCGGGCATCGCCCGTCGCCGTGCGCGGCGGGACGGCACGACACTGTAGAACCGCTGGCTTTCGCGACCGGGGAGTACACAGCAAGCTCGCTTCCGATTCTTTCTGCAATACCTGGAAATCCAATAACTGCTATTACGTTCACAGTCCTGGCTTGCACTTTTGTTTTATAGTCGAACTTGGAAAATCGGAATCGCTTCCGGAATCGCTTCGGAGTCGTTCAGATCCGGCGCAGGTTTTGTGACTGCTGATGTCAACGGGGTGCTAGCAACGGGCGGAAGTCTATGGCAATGAAAAAACACAACGAAGTCGAGCTCGAGATCAACGGTCGCCGGCAGAAGGTATCAGGCTTGTCCGATGAAGTCGTCGCACTGCTTGCTTCGGACAAATATACCAGTGGCTGCTACACTGTCAGTGATTTCATCGACCATAGCTGGCAGCCTCCGGATACGCCATTGCAGATGGAAGTCGAACTGGATTATATCCATCCGGACGACAGGCAGCAGATCGAGCAGGAGCTGGGCCTGGATGGGGAAACCGAAGTGCTCGAGTTTTATGTTGAGCGTACCGGTGGTGCGGTCCAGTCGATCATGATCAATGAGCAGCGTTTCGAAACGGTCAGCGATCTTCCTGACGGGGTGGTGGGTTTTCTTGACGGCCTGGTGTTCGGCGATCCGGCTGACCCGGTGGTGACCGGCAGCGGGGAAAGAATTTCATTCTGGGATGTGGTACGCGGTGCCCCGGAGGTACAGCAGGCGTTCTACGACTATGGTTATCAAAATACAGAAGCAGGATTGACATTACATGGGGAGTTCGATGTCAGGCACAGCCTGCATGCACTCGACACTGACCAGGAAAAGAGGTTGGCTGAGACGGTAAGCCGGGGGGCGACCCGTGTCGAGATCAATAGAAAGCGGGCGGCGAAACGCAAGCGGCTGGCCGGATTGGCTGCAGGTATGAGGGCTGCATTGTACCGATTGTTGAAAGTCGCCTTTGTTGTGACCGTGCTGACCGCGTTGGTTATTGCCGGTCTTGATTATTTTCCTGGTTTTTCCTGAGGCGTGTTGGTGCGTACGGCTTGTTGGTGTGCTTCGCACACGAGGTAGGGTGCGAGGCTGTGTGAAAACTCAAACTTGTTTTTCAAGGTGGGGAGACCTTGCAATTATTCGCCTTAGATGGGCATTGCATCCCAAGTACGTAACACCAATAAGCCATAAGTAGCATTCGAATGGAAAAATTTTTCGGTATCATCGAAAATGTCGGAGTTTTCACACAGCCTCGTGCGTCGTACGCACCACACCACTACCGGGCGATGATGATCGTTGATTTTTTCTTGAGACGCCGCAAAAACTGTTCGATCTTTTCGTTCTGCAGCCGGGTGTAGAGCCGGCGCTTGACCTGTTCGAACTTCGGTGGTTCGATCCGGCGTGTCTCCTCACGCAGGATCAGGTGCCAGCCGTGCTTGGTCTTGACCGGCGCGGGGGTGACGTCGCCGTCGTCGAGGCCGATGACCGCATCGGCGAAGCCTTTGTCGATGTTTTGCGGTCGGAACCATTCCAGTGCGCCGCCGACTTCGGCCGAGGGCGCGGTCGAGTGTTTTTTTGCCAGCGCGCTGAAATCCGCGCCTGCGGCCAGTTCACGCAGCAGCCGGATCGCGAGTTTGCGTTCTTTGACCAGGATATGCCGGGTCTTGTACTCGTAGTTCTGCCTGTCCAGGTAATGCCTGCGGTACGCCTTGCGCAGCGTTTCGTCACTGATCTTTGTCTGCAGTTTCAGGTTTTCGAGATACAGCCCGGCAAGCATCGACAGGCGTTGCAGGCGCAGACGCGCGCGGATCGTTTCGTTGTACTGAAAGCCTTCCTGTTGCGCTTTTTGTGCGAGTAACACGAGATTGATCAACTCGTTGAGGTTTTCGGTCCGGCGGGTGATCTCCCCGGCATCGGGATCGGTCTTTTTCTTGTTCTTGATATAGAAGTCGAACAAAGTGGCAGTGACAGTGTCGATGTTGACCTTGGCCAGTGTGTTGGCTGGAAGTCGTTGTATACTGGTTTTTCCAGGCTTGCGGAACAGCTTCTTGTAGGGATTCGGGTCGTTGGTGGAGAAGGTATGGCGTTGCTCACAGCCGCTCAGCAGCGGCAGCAGTCCCAGGCCCAGAAACAGGACCCACCGCCTGCACTTGACCGGGCCGGGCCGCAACAGGCAGTACAGCAGGGTCTTGACGAGGTATGCAGGCATACCGTTAGGCTAGCTTACGGCAGGACTTTTTTAAAGGGCTTGACGGTAACCGACTGGTAGACACCGGCTTTGAGATAAGGATCCTGGTCCGCCCATTGCCGTGCTTCGCCGAGCGAATCGAATTCAGCGACGATCAGCGAGCCGCTGAAGCCCTGTGGGCCGGGATCGTCACAGTCGATGGCCGGGTTCGGGCCTGCCAGCAGCAAACGGCCCTGGTCTTTCAATGCCTGCAGGCGGGCAAGATGTTCAGGCCTTGCCTGCAGGCGTTTTTCCAGGCTGCCTGCGGCGTCCTCGCCGACGATGGTGTACAGCATCAGGCTTCCTCGTTGGCATCCGTGTTGTCGTTGACGGCCATGGTCGCCAGGTATTTACGCAGGAAAAAAATCTGCCCCAGCATAAACAGCAGCGTCAGCCCGAGCATGCCGAACAGCTTGAAGTTGACCCAGGCCGGTTCAGAGTAATTCATAAAGACATACATGTTGATAAAGCCCAGCGCAACGAAGAAACCGGCATAAGCACGGTTGATTTTCACATAGACGCTGACCGGCAGGCTGATGGTCTTTTCCATCATGCGCTGTACCAGGGTTTTCCGGTTGCCGATAAATTCGGTCGCCATAAAGCCGGCCGCAAACAGCCAGTTGACGATAGACACCTTCCACATGATCAGGCGTTTGTCCTGCAGCAGGATGGTCAGCCCGCCGAGCACCAGCAGCAGGACGAAGGAGAGCAGGTGTATTTTCTCGATTTTTCCGTGTTTGAGCTTGGTGTAGGCAAGCTGCAGCCCGGTGGCGACAATTGCGACACCGGTAGCGATGTAGATGTTGTTGCCCGTGACTTTGTAGGCAATGAAAAACAGAATAATCGGGAAGAAATCAAACAGTAGTTTCATCAGGTGATACCTTGCTCGTCGGCGCCAGCAGCCATTATACCCTCATCAGCCTGGACTATTCAAAAACATTTCAGCCATATACCCATAAGCGTGTATGTTTACTACAAAAAATTAGATAAAATAGGGC
>JALUUZ010000069.1 GCA_027021095.1 Gammaproteobacteria bacterium | reverse complement strand
TTAGCATAATCCTCAAATGAATTGTGGGATGACCGAATCCCCCCCCGCTTTGCTTCCCCAACTGTGTTGTCCTGCAATTCATACAAACCCGGGTCCACGCAAGTGGGCCCGGGTTTTTTTATGCCTGGATTTTTTTATACTTGGGTGGATACATGCAGGCTGAGCACATGCGCAATATGGGCGTATTTCCCACCCGGCCCGCTAAGGCAGACCAGATCACCGCATGTTGAAACAGCCGCTTACCGGATACCGCCGACCCCGGCAGCGAATTGAGAAGAACCTGTCTGTCACCCGGGAAACACCGCACAGAGACGGCAGCACACCGGGCAGTTGCTTATAAACCAATCTCGTGGCCGAGGAACTTGGGGGTTTCACGGGTTTTACGCGCGGCGTTGATCTGTTCCTTCTTGATCGCCGTCATCACGTCACCGCTGACGACGATCGTAAGCTGCCCGACCTTATAACGTGTCAGGCTGATTCTCGCCCAGGGGTAGTACAGCCCGCAGGTCAGCAGCGTCAGCACCACATTGACAAAATAAAGCGCGGTCATCCTGCCCAGTTTGATCAGCAAGCCAAAATGATTGTCGCGGATACTCAAGCTGTACCAGAACAGCTTGCTTGTTTCCGTATCGTACAGGATCTTCAGAAAGAACACGCAGCAGACCGCATAGGCAATCGCCAGGCCTTTGAGCGACCACAGCGACGTCGTGGATTTGCTCGACTCGATCACCGCATCCGGCACCGCGATCTTGGCCATGACCATCAACACGAAAAACCCCATCACGAAGCCGATGACCAGGCTGATCATCACGAAGAAGATACGGTAAAAATCCGAAACCCTGGCACTGAACTCGAACCGGCTGCCGCCGTACCGGTAACCGGTGGCCAGGAACTTTTTCTGCCGGTACCAGTAGCTCGGCGCCATCAGTCCCAGTGTCACTATCGTAAACAACATGCCGACGATATGCACCACGGCGGCCTGGCCGTAACGTGAATCGTCGAACGCGAAATGGACATTGGAAAACGAGGTATTGCGTGCATTGAAAGCCCGGACCTTGATCACCAGCCAGGGGAACACCACCACGGCAATCACACCCAGCACGACCTGCATGATCCAGTGCGTGGTCGCAAGATAGGCGGCCAGGCCGATACCCAGCGCAAAAAGCACACGCCCTTTCAGGATCGCCAGCGGGTCGCCGGCATAGTCGAAATTATTGTTCAGCAGGTGGGTATGCCGGTACAGGTACTTGCGTAGATTGACCTTGGCCCAGGCCGAATAGACACCCAAGGTGATGATCGATAACAACGTATTGACGATCCACAGCTTGAAATACTCAAACCCGTTGCCGGTAAACGACAACACCCGGATCGAACCGGCATCGATATTCGGAGAATCTGCATGGCGCTGCAGGATGCGGGTCACATCCTGCTGGGTAGCGACCCGGGTCACCGCCTCGTCGAGATTGGCCGTGACAGGATCGGTCGTCACAGCCGGTTCAGCGGGGACCGGCTCCGGCCTGACGGCCTGCGTGGTATCGGGAATCGCTTCCGGTGAAACAATGGTCACCTTGCGGCCGCCGGTTTCGATTTTCTTTTTCTGTTGTTTCTGTTGCTTCTGTTGTTTTTTCTGTTTCTGTTGTTCCGCCCGCGCCTGCCTGGCCTGCTCTTTCGCCTGCTTCTTGGCCTGTTTGCGTGCAAGCTTGCGTGCCTTCTTGTCCTTGGCCCCGGCCTTTTTTTCCTTGTTCCTGTTTTTTCCAGCCGCGGCACTGACCGGCTTGGTCTTTGGCTTGTCAGCGACCTTCGTAGGCTGGCCGGCATCCGTCTCCCGGGCCGCGGGAACGGGCTTTTCCTCCGCCGCGGAAGCCTTCTTCTGTGGCGCTTGATCTGCGACCACCGTCCTGGTTTCGGCGATCGATTGATCGAGTGCATTTTCGTCGAGCCGGACCGCGCGCCGGACCGCCTCCTTGGCCTGCTCGATTTTGCGTACATAGTCCTTTTGCTGCGCCGAAGACTGCTTGGCACGCAGATCGACACGCCGTGCATCCCCAGGCACCGCCACCGTCTCTTCGTCGGCACTGTCAAACGAACCGATCTGCGGCCCGGTGTCATCCATCACCTGGTCTATATCCCCTAAGGCTGGAATACTCGGATCGTCGACCGTCCGTGTGCTCTGCTGTGCTGTCTTCGCCCGGCTTTCCGGTTTCGGCGTCTGCGCCGCTACCGTGTCGGGCACCTGATCGGAAACCTGGCCGGCCCTGGATGTCTGCCCGTCTTTCGAATCGGCCGGCCGTGGTGTGTCCGCAACGACCGTCTGTTGCGCGTCGGCCGGTTGTTCTTTCTGTGCCGGACGCGGCGCGTCGTTCGCTGGGGGTTGCGCCGGCGCACGCTCCGGCGTCGGCCGGGCCACGACTGTCGCTTCGGAGTCCGACAGCGCCTGCTCCATTGGCTCCGCTGCGGTATCAGCCGCGCTGCCGGACGCGGTAACAGGATCTTTGGCGGAATCCTTGGTACCGGCATTCTTGGTGCTGGCATCTCTGGCGCTGACATCTTTGGCGTCGGCCTTTTTTACCGGTGTCTGTTTGTCCGCCGTGGTCTTCTCTGCCTTTTCCTTGTCGGGACCGTCTTTGTCGTCCCACTGGATATCAGGCCCGATCCGGATCGCGATAGTCCGTTCCGAATCCGGTTCGCTCTGCTCGGCTGCAGTGGATGCAGAAGTGCTCTTGTTGGACTGCGCATCGGAACTGGCACCGGGTGACGACGACTCTGTTTCGTTGTGATTGGTCTTTACACCCGAATCATTTTCCGATGTGCTCATTCGAATTTCCTTTGGCCAATTAAATCATTGTTTTTTTTATCTAAATTCTTCAATTCATTGCGGAATCAGCGAACAGCCATTATGTAGAAAAGTGCCGCATATTTCAAGCATCCTTTCAGTGTGGTGCGTACAACACACCCTGCTTTGGCGTGTGATATTTCTTTATTGTAAACCCTTTGGTGTGCTGCGCACACCGTCACGATAGGCCGGGGATGCATCGTCTGTACCAACACCGCGCTGAATCCTATTGCATCGCGTGACGATCCTTCTACACACGATTCTTCCGTACTATGTCATTATCCATCCATTGGTGCCCACCACTACCATCAGAGGCCGGGCACTTTGTGGTATTATTACGCGCTTGTACAAACCAGCGGCCCCGTATCGACCAACACAATGAATTTCACCTCCTCTGTCAATAAACACGGCCTGTTGCCCCTGTCACTGCCAGAGACCCCGGCACAGGAGAAGGTCTGGGGGCAACTGCACGGCTCCGCCTACGGCCTGGTACTGGCCGAGGCGGCCAGGCAATACGACGGGCTGCTGCTGGTCATCGCCGCCGACACGCCGGCATTGATCCGGCTGGAACAGGAGATCCGCTTCTATCTCGATGACACGATCCCGCTGCACCTGTTCCCTGACTGGGAAACGCTGCCCTACGACCTGTTCTCACCGCACGAAGATATCATTTCGCAACGCCTGACCACCTTGTTTCGCCTGCCGGCGATACGCTCCGGCATTCTGCTGACCTCCATTCCCAACACCCTGCAGCGCCTGGCCCCGGCCGAATACCTGGAAAACAACCTGTTGTCGATCGAAACCGGCCAGACACTCGATCTCGATGCGCTGCGCAGCACCCTGTTGCAGTCAGGGTACCATTGTGTGTCTGAAGTCATGGAACACGGCGAGTTTGCGGTACGCGGTGCGATCATCGACCTGTTTCCAGCCGGTGTACCGGCACCCTACCGTCTCGACCTGTTCGACAATGAAGTCGAAAGCATTCGCATTTTCGACCCGGATTCACAGCGTGAGACCGGCAGGACGGAGGCGATCAAACTGATCCCGGCCCGCGAATTCCCGTTGACCGAAGCGGCGATCCGCGCGTTCCGCAGCCGCTACCGGCAGAAATTCTCCGGCAATCCCAATCAGCACCCGTTGTATGCCGATCTCAGCAACGGTATCACGCCCAACGGTATCGAGTACTATCTGCCGCTGTTTTTCGAACACACCGCCTGCCTGTTC
>JALUUZ010000068.1 GCA_027021095.1 Gammaproteobacteria bacterium | reverse complement strand
TTCCAGTCCGGCCGCCGCCAATGCTTCGTTGGTTTCTTTCATCAGCTGATCGTCTTCGAGCAGGCGTTCTTTGGTTTCCCTGGTGGCCAGCCAGCAGGCCGCACAGGTGGCGACGATGTCCTGGCCGGGATTGGCCTGTTCGGAGATCGCCATGTTGCGGGCGGACAGGGCGAGCCGCGGCAGTTCACCACCACCAGCGTAGCCGATCGAGGCGGAGCAGCAGTTCCAGTCGGGGATCTCGTTGAGTTTTATATCCAGTACCTCACACATGGAATCGACCGAAACCTGGTAGTTGGATGCCGATGCCGCTTTCTGCGATGAACAGCCCGGATAGAATGAATATTCTTTAGTCGCCATTGTGATACCCCTTAACCCTTGCTCTGATTACCAAAATCTTTGATCTTTGACTCTTCGATCTGGCGCGCTTTTTCCAGGATCGCGGTCAGGCCCTTGGTGTCCTTGATACTGTGACCACCCCACAATTCACTGATGGACAGGCGCTTGGTTTTCCACATGCCCATGCCCACGCCGGCCATTTTCAGTGCGGTCTTGATACCTTCGACCAGGCCGTTCATGAAATACAGCGTGATGCCAAGCCGGAGCTCGTTGACACGGCCTTTCTTGGTCAGGTTGTTCCAGAAGTGCTTGGCAAATTTACGCGTCGGCTGTTCTTTCGGTGCCAGCCCCAGGCGATCGGCGTAGTGTGCCAAACCGTGCATGATATGCGTGATCGGCAGGCCGCGGGGGCAGCGTGCGATACAGTTATAGCAGGACGTGCACATCCACATGGATGGAGAGGTCAGTACCTCTTCGCGCTTGCCGGCACGAATCATCATAAAGATTTCCTGTGGAGGATGATCCCAGTAGGGTCCAAAGGGGCAGGAGCCGGAACAGACACCGCATTGCATGCACATCTTGACCCAGTCTCCTTCCTCGACATTCGATTCAACTTCGTGCAGGAAGTCGTTGCGATATTTTTCTATCATCGAAACATTTAGGTTGCTCATGAATCGCTCCTTAGAACTTGAATGGGCTCAAGCCGATGTCGTCGACTATCTTGGCCATGTTGTTGATTATTTGCGGTGCACGTTCAATGTCGGTGATTGCCACTTCGTGAATCTCGACACGTTCCGGTTCCAGGCTCAGGCTTTCGAGCGTGTCGGCAACCTTACTCATCCGTACATGAGCCATTTCCGATCCCCTGACGAAGTGGCACTGGTAGTTCTCACCTTTCTGGCATCCCATGATCACCACACCGTCATAGCCGCTGTTCAGTGCATCGGTGATCCAGATCAGGTTGAGCGATCCGAGGCAGCGTATCGGGATGACCCGGGCCCATTGGCTGTACTCGATTCCCTTGCTGGCGGCCATGTCCAGCGCCGGGAAGGCGTCGTTTTCACAGGCCAGGACGAGGATACGTGGTTTTTCGTCGTATTCGTCCGGGATTTCGATATTTTTGATCTGCTGACCGATGGTATCGACCGAGTAGTTTTCAAACGAAATCACCCGCACCGGGCAGGCGCCCATGCAGGTACCGCAACGCCGGCAACGGCCTTCGTTGAACTGCGGGTAGCGCTGTTCGTCTTCGTCGATCGCGCCGAACGGACATTCTACGGTGCAGCGTTTACACTGGGTGCAGCCTTCACGGCGGAAGGTCGGAAAACTGAGGTCACCGGAGCGGGGATGCGCAGCCCGTCCGAGCGCGGCGTTTTCCGTGGCCTGGATCGCCTTCAGGGCGGCCCCCATGGCGTCTTCGGTGGCCTGGGCTATGTCCATCGGCCGCCTTACCGGTCCGGCGGCGTAGATGCCGGTGCGCCGTGTTTCATAGGGAAAGCAGATAAAGTGCGAATCGTTGAATCCGTATTTCAGGTGCGGCAGGTCCTTGCCCTGGCGGTACTGCAGGTTCAGGATCGAGTCGACACTGATTTCCCATTGGCCGGGTTCATTCTGTGGGACTTCGTCGATGTCCACACCGCCATTGGGTACCATGCCTGTCGCCAGTACTACCAGGTCGGCATCCTGTTCGACGTCTTCATCCAGGATGATGTCTTTCATCCGCACGGTCAGGCCACTGCCGTTGGTGACGACTTCGTTGACGTCCGCCTTGGTAAAGATGATGCCTTTATCCTGGCCGCTGCGGTAGAAATCCTCGCCACCGGCGCCCGGTGTGCGCAGGTCGGAAAAAGCGACGATCGTATCGATGTCCGGGTTCTGGTCCTTGAAGTACATTGCCTGCTTGATCGAGGTCGAGCAGCAGTGGCCGGAACAGTAGGGCAGGTGACCTTCTTTGTCACTGCGCTGCCCGGCACACTGGACGAACACGACTTTGCTGACCTCTTTGCCGTCCGAAGGCCGCTTGATCGGGCCACCGTTGGCTTCCTTGGCCAGTTTTTCCAACCCCAGCTGGTCGACCACGTCGGGACTCTTGCCAAAGCCGAGTTCCGGCAGTTGGTTTGCATCGTAAGGTTCAAAGCCGGAGGTTTGTATGATGGCGCCGAAGTTTTCGGTCTTGGTGTCGCCGGACTCGGTGCTGATGTCCGCCGAAAAACGTCCAGGGGCACCACTGGTGCGGGTAATCCGGGAGTTCAGGTAGACGGTGATACGATCGTCTTTGTCGATCGCCTCGATCATTGCCTCGACACCGGTATCCTGCGGATCCTTGTAGGGGGCATGGTCAGGAATTTTCTTGTAAAGCTGTGCTGTGGTACCGCCCAGTGCGCCGGATTTCTCGACCAGGCTGACCTGGTAGCCGGCCTTCGATGCTTCGATCGCGGCGGTCATGCCGGCGACGCCGCCACCGACGACCAGCAGGTGGGGGTTGCGCTTGGCTTCACCACTGGCATGGGGAGGGGTCATAAATTTGGCTTCGAAGACAGCCATCCGTACATAGTCCTCCGCCATCTCTTGTGTGGTTTCTTCGTTTTCATCGTCGTCCGGACGAATCCAGATCACGCCTTCGCGCAGGTTGCCGCGCGAGATGGCGACGTTGTCGAAATTGAATGCATCCTGTTTGGCGCGGCGTGAGCAGGCACAGATTGCAACCCGGTTGACACCTTCGTTGTCGATGTCGTTCTGAATCAGCTCGACACCTTCCTTGCTGCACAGAAAGTCGTGCTCCTTGACGACATGGGCTTTGGCTTCACGCTGAGCGACTGTCGCAAGCTGGGACGTGTCCAGGCGGTCGCCGAGGCCACAGCCCTTACAGATATATGCACCGATTTTGATTTCTACTTTGTCAGACACCGTTTAACCCTCCATCCCGGCTACGCGATTAACTACTTGGATTGCCCGTAATGCGCTGGCTGTCGCACTTTGTACTGCACGGTTGACATCGAGCGCATCCGCCGAACAGCCGGCTGCGAACACAGCACCATTGGATTCGTCGTGTTCGATAAAGCCTTCTTCATTGATTACGACATCCACTGGAAAATCTTCTTTGGCGACACTCGGTTCCATGCCGATGGCCAGCACCACCAGGTCGTGTGGATTGGCATAGCGCTTGTAGCCCTCGGTATCGACCCCATGCAGTACCGGGTCGGTGGTTTCTTTGTCTTCGACGATACTGGCCACCTTGGACTTGATGAACGTGACATTCGGATCTGCTTTGACTTTGCGGTGGAAGTCGTCGATCCGGTCGATCGCACGAATGTCGATATAATAAATGCTGGCCTTGCCTTCATCGCCGAATTGTTCGCGCATATAGGTGGCCTGCTTGAGGCTGGCCATGCAGCAGATACGTGAGCAGTGTTTCAAATGGTTTTTGTCTCGCGAGCCGGCGCACTGGATAAACGCAACATTCTTGGCTTCTTTGCCGTCCGATGGGCGCAGCAGCTTGCCCTGGGTCGGACCGTAGGGATTCATCATGCGCTCGAACTCGACACTGGTGATGACATTGGCGATACGGTCGTAGCCGTAAGGCTGTATTTTCCCGGCGTCATAAGGTTTCCAGCCGGTTGCCCAGATGATTGCGCCAACGGTCAGCTCCAGCGTGCTTTCCTGCATCTCCAGGTCGATTGCATTGAATTTGCATGCTGCCTTGGCCTTGTCGGCATCTTCGGTACCCAGGATACGCG
>JALUUZ010000067.1 GCA_027021095.1 Gammaproteobacteria bacterium | reverse complement strand
AGGAGATCGCCGAGACTTCGGCGGAAGCCTAGCCCGGATTTCTCACCACCGTTCGCAGCGAGACGGTGCAAGGGTGCGGCTTTCGCGACCGAGGAGCGCAGGCAAAGGTGCGCCGTGCGCAGCACACCAAAGGATTTACAACAAATAAATATCATGCCCCAAAGTAGGGTGCGTCGTACGCACCACTGACCTGCATGACCTCGAACGACATGGTCTGCAGGTCAGCGAGAATAAAATTCGGATCACCGTCCAGTCCCGCCACCGAGCCGGGGTTGACCAGGCAGGTCTTGTTCCCTTTTATGTTGGTTACCTCCTCGATACACACCTTATGGCTGTGGCCGCAGCAGACCAGGTCCCAGTCACCGGTCAGCGCCATGCCCTGTGCATAGTGGGGATAGTGCACGACGAAAATATTGCGCGCGGCGAGCTGCAGCCGGGCGTCCTGCCCATGATAATGAATACAGCTGTCGGGCTTGTTGGCGATATAGCCCATGGTGTAGAGGTCACCGGTGTTGTTGCCGTGGATCACATGGGTCGGGATGCCAAAATGCCGGATCGACGACAGCGTACTGGGTGCAACCACGTCGCCGCAATGGATGATCGCCTCGATACCGTGTTCGAGTGCCTGCTCGACGGCGCGGGCGAGCAAAGCACGGTTGTCATGACTGTCGGACAGGATACAGATTTTCACGGCAGGAATCCTAGAAACAGGGTTTTTTAGGTGCTGCCTGGAAGCGTTCGACTGCGCCCAGCAGTTCCTTGCGCGCATCGTCGGCGCAGCCCCAGCCGTTGATCCTGACCCACTTGTTGGGCTCCAGGTCCTTGTAGTGCTGGAAAAAATGCGCAATCTGGTTCAACAGCACCGCTGGCAGGTCTTCCGGCTCGCGTGCCTCCCGGTACATGGTGCACAGCTTGTCGATGGGTACGGCCAGCAATTTACCGTCAGGTCCGTTTTCGTCTTCCATGTCCAGGATTCCCACCGGGCGGCAGCGGATGACCGAGCCGGTGATCAGCGCGACCGGTGCGATCACCAGCACGTCCACCGGATCGTCGTCTTCCGACAGGGTGTGCGGTACATAGCCGTAGTTGCATGGATAATGCATCGCTGTATTCATAAAGCGGTCGACGAACATGGCGCCGGTTTCTTTGTCGACCTCATATTTTACTGGCTCACTGTGCGCCGGGATCTCGATGATCACATTGAAATCATCCGGCAAGGCGCGACCTGAGCTGACGCGATCAAGGTTCATCGAAAAATGTCACTTCCTTTGCTGGGTGCTGCCTGAATTATAATACGCTAATATACAAAAAGCGATGACAACAGGTTGGCTAGCCCGCATTTCTCACCGCCCTTCGACTGCGACGGCGCCATGGCACGCCCTGGCTGGCTTTCACTCGGTCGGCGAGCCAGCGTGTAAAACCCTCTTCGCGTGATGCGATGCGATTAGTCGTGGTGGCGGTGCGTACGACGCACCCTACTTGCCTGCGCGCTCCTCGGTCGCGAAAGCCACCCATGCCGCACCCTTGTACCGTCTCGCGACGAACGGTGGTGAGAAATGCGGGCTAGGCATAAAAAAAGCGCCGTTTCAAGGCGCTTTTTTGTCACCAGCCGGTGGTTTCGACCGGCTTGGCGGGAGGGGAAGGTTTAGTGCGCTGCTGCATAGGCAACGATCAGCAGGGCAACGATGTTGATGATCTTGATCAGCGGGTTGACAGCCGGTCCGGCGGTGTCCTTGTATGGATCGCCGACGGTATCGCCGGTGACCGCAGCCTTGTGTGCCTCGGACCCCTTGCCGCCATGGTTGCCGTCTTCGATATATTTTTTGGCATTGTCCCAGGCACCGCCACCAGTGGTCATCGAGATTGCGACAAAGATACCGGTTACGATCGTGCCGATCAGCAGTCCGCCCAGTCCCTGCCAGCCAAGCAGTTTCCAGACGATAATCGGGACCAATACCGGCAGCAGTGAGGGAATGACCATTTCCTTGATCGCCGACTTGGTCAGCATATCGACTGCCTTCGAATAGTCAGGCTTTTCGGTACGGTCCATGATGCCAGGCATCTCCTTGAACTGGCGCCGGACCTCGTGCACGATGCCGCCGGCTGCCCGGCCCACCGCTTCCATCGCCAGCGCGCCAAACAGGTAAGGAATCATGCCGCCGACAAACAGGCCGATGATTACTTTCGGGCTGGTCAGGTCGAAGGAGACGGCGCTCAGTCCCTGTATACCCTTGAGCCCATACTCGAAGTCGGCAAACAGGACCAGGGCGGCGAGTCCGGCTGAGCCGATCGCATAACCCTTGGTGACGGCCTTGGTGGTGTTGCCGACTGCATCCAGCGGATCGGTGATGTTGCGGATTTTCTCCGGCAGTTCTGCCATTTCCGCGATACCACCGGCATTGTCGGTAATCGGCCCGTAGGCATCGAGCGCAACGATGATGCCTGTCATCGACAGCATCGCGGTAGCGGCGATCGCTATCCCGTAGAGCCCGGCCAGCGAGTAGGAACCCCAGATACTGAGACAGACGAACAATACCGGGAACATGGTCGACTTCATCGATACGGCGAGCCCGGCGATGACATTGGTGCCATGTCCCGTGGTCGAAGCCTCGGCGATATGCCTGACCGGCTTGAATTCGGTGCCAGTGTAGTATTCGGTGATAAAGACCATCGCGAAGGTCAGTACCAGGCCGATCAGAGTACAGTAATAGACGTTCAATGTCGGCACGGTTTGAAAACCCTTGATCGTGATCGTGCCGTCGCCGAGCATCCATTGGGTGATCGGGTAGAACAGTACCGCGGCAATGATGCCGGAAACGAACAATCCGCGATACAGTGCGTTCATGATTTTGCCGCCTTCAGTGGCCTTGACGAAGAAGGTGCCGATAACCGAGGCAACGATCGAAGCGCCGCCCAGCATCAGTGGATAGATGATCCCGTTCATTATCTCTTTGTCGGTACCGGAGATCTGCAGCAGGCTCAGCAGCATCGCCGCAATGATAGTCACTGCATAGGTTTCAAACAGGTCAGCTGCCATACCGGCACAGTCCCCGACATTGTCGCCGACATTGTCAGCGATCACGGCAGGGTTGCGCGGGTCGTCTTCCGGAATACCGGCTTCGACCTTACCGACCAGGTCGGCCCCGACATCCGCGCCCTTGGTAAAGATTCCGCCGCCCAGTCGTGCAAAGATAGAAATCAGCGAACCACCGAAACCAAGACCGACTAAGGCGTGCAGTGCTTTGTGAAGGTCGACACCGCTCAGCTGCATCAACAGAAAATAGCCGGCAACACCCAACAGGCCAAGGCCAACCACCAGCAGACCGGTAATTGCGCCGCCACGGAAGGCGATCTGCATCGCTGCGTTGATTCCATCGTTTGCCGCCTGGGCGGTACGCACGTTTGCACGGACCGAGATATTCATGCCGATAAAGCCGGTGAGTCCTGAAAACACTGCGCCGATCGCGAAACCGACTGCAGTCCAGGCATTCACGAAAAACAGGGCAGCGAACAAGATGACTCCGACGATACTGATGGTCGTATACTGGCGATGAAGATAGGCCGAAGCGCCTTCCTGAATCGCCTTGGCGATTTCCTGCATCCGGTCGTTACCGGTGGGCTTGGCGGTAATCCATTTGATAGAAACGATCCCATACAGCACAGCGATGACTGCGCAGACGAGGGGAATGACAAGCAGCATGGTGGTATTCATAATCGCTAACTCCTGGTGTCTCAGGTATCTCGTATCGATGGAGAATATTGTCTTTGTTGTTATTTGTTGCTTTTATAAGACGATAAACTATGAAAATCATATTTTTATTGATGATAATATACAAGACTATATGAATATCTGGAAAGATATAACAAAGAATTTTTAAGCACTGACAAAACTGGATTGATTGATCAGTAAGTAGACAAACGTCAGAATCAGTCTCATTCTGGAGATGTGTCGGACCGGTGTCGCAGGGACGGTTCAGCGTAACGGTTTACCTGGCTGAAAACCAAAGATTGCTTCGAGATTCATGGACTTGATCAGTTGATCTACGGCATCCTGGCCATGTTCACGTTGCACTTCC
>JALUUZ010000066.1 GCA_027021095.1 Gammaproteobacteria bacterium | reverse complement strand
TTCAGAGACCGGGATCGCGTCGGGAGTACGCCGTATCGAGGCGGTGACCGGGCAGCAGGCCATCGCATACCTGGCGCAGCTCGAGCAGCGTTTACACAATGCCGCCGGGTTGTTGAAGACCAGTCCTGACAAGATCGAAGACAAGATCAAGCAGCTGCAGAAAAAAAACCGTACGCTCGAAAAAGAACTGGAGCAGCTCAAGGCAAGCCTTGCCAGCAGCAGGGGGGGGGAACTGATCAACGAAGCGGTCGAGATCAAGGGAATCAAGGTGCTCGCCGCGCAGATGGAAGGCGCGGATTCCAAGTCACTGCGTGATACCGTCGATCAGCTGAAAAACAAGCTTGGTTCGGCCGCCGTGGTCCTGGCGGCAGTCAGTAACGGCAAGGTCAGCCTGGTGGCCGGTGTGACCAAGGATCAGACCAAGCGGATCAAGGCAGGTGACCTGGTCAATGTGGTGGCTTCACGGGTCGGCGGCAAGGGAGGCGGGCGGCCGGACATGGCACAGGCCGGGGGCAACGATCCGCAGGCACTGCCCGAGGCGTTGAAAGCGGTGCAGGACTGGGTGACCGAACAGCTGGCCTGACCGGCACGGATTCTTTGCACTCCTTTTTTCGATAGTATTCGTAACAAAGTCCCGTTGTGGCAGATCGCCACAACAAGAGATTTTATATGGCATTGATAGTACAAAAATACGGCGGCACCTCGGTCGGCTCGATCGAGCGCATCGAGTGTGTCGCCGACAAGTTGATCCGGTTCAAGGAGCAGGGTCACGACCTGGTGGTCGTGGTGTCCGCGATGAGTGGTGAGACCAACCGGCTGGTGGAGCTGGCACGGCAGATCGATACCCAGCCGGTGCCACGTGAACTCGATGTGCTGTTGTCGACCGGTGAACAGGTCACGATCGCGTTGTTGTCGATGGCGCTGGAAAAACGCGGCCAGGCTGCACGGTCCTATACCGGCGCCCAGGTCCAGATCCTTACCGACAGCGCACACAATAAAGCCAGGATACGCGAGATCGACGACCGCAATATCCATGCGGACCTGGCAGCCGGCCGGATCGTCGTGGTGGCCGGGTTTCAGGGCGTCGATGAAAAAGGCAATATCACCACGCTGGGTCGTGGTGGCTCGGACACGACAGCGGTTGCGTTGGCAGCCGGGCTCAAGGCACAGGAGTGCCAGATCTATACCGATGTCGACGGGGTCTATACGACCGATCCGCGCATGGTCCCCGAGGCACGCCGCCTTAAACGGATTACCTTCGAGGAAATGCTCGAGCTGGCCAGCCTGGGCTCCAAAGTGTTGCAGATTCGGGCAGTGGAGTTTGCCGGCAAATATAATGTCCCATTACGTGTACTGTCCTCGTTCGAGGAGGGTGAGGGTACACTGATCACCTATGAGGAAGAAGAAATGGAAGAGGCGCTAATTTCAGGCATCGCCTTTAACCGTGACGAGGCCAAGCTGACGATTGTCGGGGTACCGGATCAACCGGGTATTGCCTCGGCGATTCTGGAACCTATTTCCGATGCCAATATCGAAGTCGATATGATCGTACAGAATATCGCCGAGGATTCAACGACCGACTTTACGTTTACTGTGCACCGCAACGACTATGAACGGGCGATGGAAATATTGAACAAAATATCGTCAAATCTGAAGGCCAGGGAGGTTTCAGGAGACAACAAGATCGTCAAGGTGTCGCTGGTTGGGGTCGGAATGCGCTCCCATGCTGGAATAGCCAGCAAAATGTTCCGGGTTTTGGCCCAGGAAGGTATCAATATCCGCATGATTTCGACGTCTGAGATCAAGATCTCGGTAGTCATTGATGAAAAATACCTCGAATTGGGTGTTCGTGCACTTCATGAAACATTTGAGCTCGAAAAGGTGTCATAATATAGTAACAGGCATACCATAAGAACATGATATAAATGCCATATTTTTTTTGGGGAAGTAAACTAAATCTCAATAACTAAAACGAAGGACATTACGGCGTGTCTCAGGAGAAATCGTTATAGATTTCGAGGGGGTGGACGCTATGTAAATTATCGGCAGGGGTTTCCGCCGAATTGGGAATGTAGTTGGTGATTGTATAAACAAGGAGACAACAGATGTTGATATTAACGCGCCGTGTGGGTGAAACCCTCATGATTGGCGATGATGTAACGGTCACTGTACTGGGAGTCAAAGGCAATCAGGTACGAATCGGTGTAAATGCACCAAAAGAAATCGCGGTTCACCGTGAAGAAATCTATGAGCGTATTCAAAGAGAAAAGGAAGCCCAGGAAAGTTCGAATGGAACAGAAGACGCAGTCGAAAACAGCTAGCTAGAGCCCGGCTGATTTTCAACAGATTTAACAGGCCCCGTAAGGGGCCTTTTCTTTGGCGCTCTGAAAATTTATGGGACACACACCTTCTGTGCCTTCTGTGTTCTTTGGCGCTCTGAAAATTTATGGGACACACACCTTCTGTGCCTTCTGTGAAATTTACGGGACACACACCTTTTAGAAATTTTTAGAAATTTACGGGACACACACCTTTTACGTTGATCCCGCAGAGCGCTAATTTTTGTGTGTCCAGTATCTCAATGTTACAGGCCGCCAATTTTTGGGTGTCCAGTATCTCATTATTAAACTATAATTTAATAAGTGGCCAATTTTGTGCTAAAATAAGCCTATAATTAAATTTTTGTTTAATTTTGTCATGAGTGTAAAAGTCCAAAAATTACTCAACCAGCTGTTTGCTGCGGCCAAACGGCAGGGGGTGTCTCAGGCGGAGCTTGCGCAGCGTGCCGGTCTGACTGCTGTCGGACTCAGTAAGGCTAAGCATCGTGGGGACTTGCGTGCCTCGACCCTGGCTGAGTTGGCTGAACAACTGGACCTGGAACTGGTGCTGGTACCGCGGGGCCGACAGTCGCAGGCAGCGATTGACGCAATCAAGGCGGGTACTTTTTTACATGTCAGCGGCGATAAGCCGCCTTCGACATAACCATGTCCCGCCAGCTGCATGCTGTCATCTGGACCCGGATCGCGGGCCGGCCGCAGAAGATGGGGGACCTGGTGCTTGGCCCTGACCAGGCTTCTTTTACCTACACTGCCGCTTACCTGGAATCCGGGCAGCCAGGCTTCTGCCTGCTGGGTGATCCCAGTGTCTGGGGTGGCGAAACCATGTACTATCCCATCAGCGAGCGTATTCCAGTGTTTCCACGTCTGCTGTCACTGATTCCCGGCAACAATCCGCGCAACCTGCAGCGCCGGCACTATCTCGATCTGCTGCGTGCAAGGCTTGGCCATGAACCTGCTCCGGGAGTCGAGACTGAATGGCAGCTGCTGTTACTCGGTGGGCATGGCGGGATCGGCCATGTCGATGTTTTTACCGATGATCTAGCTGCCCAGCATTGGTACCGCGCGCAGAATGAGGTGCTGAACAATCAGCCTACGAGTTCCAGCCGTCCAAGCCAGAGCCGGTCACAGCTTTGGCGGATGCTGAAGCACAATGTCCTGGATGAAAACACGGACTTCGATCCGCTGTTGATCGAGCGGGCCTTGGGGCCGACGCCGTCAGTCGGGGGGATGATTCCGAAATTGCTTGTTTCAGTCGATTCATTGGCCAGGGTCCAGGCAGCACCGCCTGTTTTCTACCCGCCCAATGCGCCGGGAAAACAGGCTGTCGTGCTGAAAATAGAACCTCCGGAGTACCGGGGCCTGCTGGATCTTGAAAGCTTGTGTCTGCAGGTACATCGCCAGGCCGGATTCGAGGTGCCGGACCACCAGCGTTATGACGATGGCGAGCTGCATTTTCTGGCCGTTGCCAGGTTCGACCGGGTCGGCGACAGGCCCTTGCCGATGGAATCCTTGTTTTCGGTGATTGCTACCGGTGACCATCAATTTCGTGAGACCGGCGATCTGCTGCTGCATGAGCTTGGTGAAGTGATGCAACGCCTCGACCAAGTGCTGGTGTTGCAGCCGGATACCGCCATACAGCTTTATCGACGGATACTGATGGCGCTGTTGACCGGCAACGGTGACCTGCACCTGGATAACCTCGCACTGCTTGGTGGCCTGCGGGATTGCCGATTGGCCC
>JALUUZ010000065.1 GCA_027021095.1 Gammaproteobacteria bacterium | reverse complement strand
ACCCACCGTGGGCGGCACACCGGCCAGCGAAAACATAATGATCAAGGTCATCAGCGCAAACCACGGGTGCTTTTCATTCAGCCCCTTGAAGTCATCGATCTGGTCAGCTTCAAAGCCTGCCCTGCTAAGCAGAATGATCAGTCCGAAGGCAGCCGCGGCGATAATGGCATAGGTCACGGCATAGAACATCGCCGCCTCATACCCGGTTTCGTTGGCCGCGACAATCCCCAGCAACAGGAAGCCCATATGCGAAATCGTCGAATAGGCCAGCATACGCTTGATATTGGTCTGTGCGATCGCGACGATATTCCCGACTGCAAGTGACAGGATGCTCAGCACGATCAGGATCTGGCTCCAGGCTATCCCGGCATCACCGGTACCGTCGTGCAGTATGCGCATGATCATCGCAAACGCCGCGAGCTTGGTCACCGATCCCAGGTACAATGTCACGCTGGTCGGCGCACCATGATAGACATCCGGCACCCACATATGAAACGGCACGGCACCGAGTTTGAAACCAATACCGATCACCAGAAACACCAACCCGAACACCAGCGAAATATTGGCGGCAATCTCTTTCGGCGCACTGAGTTTGTTGGCGATATACTCGCCAACCGGCTGGATTCCGATCTCGCCGGTGATACCGTAGAGAATGGAAATGCCGTAGAGCAGCATACCCGATGCGATAGCCCCCAGCACGAAATACTTCATGGCCGCTTCCGACGCGACACTCGAATTACGGTTGTAGGCCACCATCGTGTACAGTGCCAGCGACATGACTTCCAGCCCAAGGTAAAGCGTCAGAAAACTATAGGCGGAAACCAGGATCATCATCCCCAGCACACCGAACAAGCCCAGCACGAAGTATTCGCCCTTGAACAGGTTACGCGCTTTCAGGTAATCCTTCGAGTACAGAAAGACCAGTGCGCAGACCAGGTAGATCACGATTTTCAGCACATCACCCATCGGGTCGCGTATAAACGAACCGTCGAAACCGACCGTCGCCTTGCCTGCCAGGTTGAGCACCGTATAAACCGCGAGCCCGATCAATGTAAGCTGGGAAAGAAAATAGGTAAAAAACTTGCGCTCTTTCGGCACGAACAGATCGATCACCAGGATCAGGCAGATCGCCGCCAACATGACAAGCTCAGGCAATGCAATGAGATAATCATAATCCGGCACTGGAATCGAGGCCGATGCTGTGCTTAGTAGTACTGACTGATTTAACATTGTCATCTTACCTGGTTCTTGTTTTCAATTGAAATAATCCTGGTGTGCCAAACAAACCGCCCGCCCGTCAAGGTCTGCCCAGGCTGCCTTTGACATTTTCATACAGATGATTCATCAGGCCGTTGGTCGAGTCATGTATCACGGCGACGATCGTATCCGGCCAAAGTCCGAAATACAGCACGCTCACCGCCAAGGCCGCGAGGATGACAAATTCGCGTTTACCCAGGTCTTTCAGCGCAGCGACCTTGTCATTGGCCACTTCACCGTAAAACACGCGCTTGACCATCCACAGCGAATAGGCCGCCCCGAGAATCAGGGTCGTCGCCGCAAGCAGCGCAAACCAGAAGTTTGCCTTGAAGCTCGCCAGGATCACCATGAACTCACCAACGAAGCCGGACGTCCCGGGCAGCCCGGAATTGGCCATGGCAAACAAGACTGCAAACGCCGCAAACATCGGCATCTTGTTGGCGACACCACCATAATCCTGAATCTGCCTGCTGTGCATACGGTCATACAGCACGCCCACACACAAAAACAGCGCCGCGGAGATAAAACCATGCGAGATCATCTGTACCATACCGCCTTCGATCGCCAGCCCCGCTCCCTTGGTGACCGCATGGGTGCCCTGCACCACACCACTGGCGGCGACCTTGACTGCCTCCGGGTGGGCCAGGTTATACGTAAAAATTGCAAACACGATGAAAAAGCCCAGGGTCACAAAGCCCATGTGTGCAATCGACGAGTAGGCGATCAGTTTTTTCATGTCCTGCTGTGCAATGGCAACAAACCCGATATAGACCACCGCCACCAACGACATCAGGATCACCAGCCAGGCAAGCTCCATACTGCCCAGGGGCGCGATCGGCAGGCTGAAGCGTAAAAACCCGTAACCACCGATCTTCAGCATGATCGCCGCCAGGATCACCGAACCACCGGTTGGCGCCTCGACGTGCGCATCCGGCAGCCAGGTATGCACCGGCCACATCGGCACCTTGACCGCGAAGGCAAGCAGAAAGGCTACGAAAATAAACATCTGCTCCTGCAGCGTCAGATCCAGGTGGTAAAAATCCAGTATCGAGAAACTGGCCTTGTCACCGGTCTTGTAATACAGGTAGATCAACGCCACCAGCATAAACACCGAGCCGAAAAAGGTGTACAGAAAAAACTTGATCGTCGCATAGACCCGCCTGGGCCCGCCCCAGATGCCGATGATCAGAAACATCGGGATCAGCATCGCCTCCCAGAACAGGTAGAACAGGACTGCATCGAGGGCTGAAAAAACCCCGACCATGATACCGTTCATGATCAGAAAAGCGGAAAAATACTGCTTCGGCCTGGACTGGATCACCTTCCAGCCGGCCAACACCACCAGGATCGTGATAAAGGTCGTCAGTATGATCAACGGCATCGAGAACCCGTCGACGCCGACGTGATAGAACACATTATAGGATTTTATCCACGGAATCTTTTGTTCGAACTGGATAACCCGCTTGTTCGCATCCGCCTGGTAGAAGTCCGTATGCGCTGCGCTGTCACTGGCCGATGTCGCAATGCTGAAATCGGTGTACAAAGGCACGCTGAGCGCAAAGGTCGCGACGGCAAAAAACAGCGCGACGCTGCGCGCCAGTTTTTCGCTGACCAGTAAAGTCAGAATCCCGCCGACGATCGGGGTCAGGATGATGACTGTCAACAATATACTCTTAAACTCCATGAACCACACCTTTGATAAGCGGCCATACCAGCCAGGTCAGCATCCCGAGCAATCCCAGGATAATCGCGATGGCATAGTGGAACAGGTAGCCTGACTGAAATCTCCTGACCAGGCCGGAAAACCAGGCTACGACCCTGGCGGAACCATTGACCATTGCGCCGTCGATCAACCGGACATCGCCAACCCGCCAGAAAAAACGGCCGATCAGGCGCCCGCCCGCTGCAAAGACATATTGATACAGATGATCGAAATAGTACTTCTGCTCCAGCAACCCGGCCAACGCCCGGAAACGGGTCCGTACCGCGGCGCCCAGGTCCGGGCGCTTGAGAATGAAATACCACGCGGTGGCGATTCCGGCCAGGGCCAGGAAAAACGGGGGCTGCAACATACCATGGAGGGTAAACCCAAACACGCCATGATACGACTTGCCGATGTCTGCCAACACGTCATAGCCGGCCGGCGCCTTGATCGCACCGCCGAAGAACCCGCCGAACAACATCGGGTGTATCACCATTGCGCCGATAAAGACCGATGGAATTGCGAGCAGAATCAACGGGCCGGTCACCACCCAGGGTGTTTCACGCAAATGCGAACGCGTATGCTCGTCCATCCGCTCTGTGCCGTGAAACACCATAAAAAACATACGAAACGAATACAGCGCCGTAATGAAAACACCGCCCAGCACGCTGTAGTAAGCCAGCTTCGCCACCAAGGTGCCATTGTGCTGCGCCAGGTGATGCGTCGCCTCGATAATCACATCCTTGGAATAAAAACCGGAGAAGAATGGAAAACCGATCAGCGCCAGGGAACCGACCAGGGACGTGATGTAAGTGATCGGCATATATTTTTTCAGGTTCCCCATCTTGCGCATGTCCTGCTCATGGTGCATCGCAATAATCACCGAGCCGGCGGCCAGAAACAGCAAGGCCTTGAAAAACGCATGCGTCATCAGGTGAAAAATACCTGCGGCAAAGGCACCGGTTCCCAGTGCCACGGTCATGTAACCAAGCTGGGACAAGGTCGAATAGGCCACCACCCGCTTGATATCATTCTGTACCAGCCCAAGCAGTCCCATAAACAACGCGGTAATCGCGCCGACACTGAGCACCACCATCAATGCCACTTCCGATTCGATATAAAGCGGTGACATACGGGCGACCATAAAAATACCCGCGGTCACCATGGTCGCCGCGTGGATCAATGCAGAAATCGGTGTCGGGCCTTCCATCGAGTCCGGCAGCCAGACATGCAGCGGTACCTGCGCAGACTTGCCCATCGCGCCGATGAACAACAGAATACAGATCACGGTGATCGCGCTCCACGGCGTTCCCGGGATGATCTCGATGGTTTTGTTGTCGAATCCCTTGTTGGCGGCAAAAGCAAACACTTCATTGTAGTCCATCGACCCGGCGTAGAGCAGCACCGCGGCGATCCCGAGAATGAAACCGAAGTCACCGACCCGGTTGACCAGGAACGCCTTCAGGTTGGCGAAGATCGCGGTTTCTTTCTTGAACCAGAAACCGATCAGCAAGTAAGACACCAGTCCCACGGCCTCCCAGCCGAAAAACAACTGCATGAAATTGTTCGACATCACCAGCATCAGCATCGAAAAAGTAAACAACGCGATATAGCTGAAAAAGCGCTGGTAGCCCGGATCGTCCTTCATGTAACCGATCGTGTAAATATGCACCATCAGCGACACAAAGGTCACGACCAGCATCATGACCATGGTCAAGCGGTCGATCAGGAAGCCGACCTGGAACCTGATGCCGTCACTGACCAGCCACTGGTAAACGGTGGTTTCATACTTGTCGCCGTGTTTTCCCTCGAGCACGAGATACTTGAAGACCAGTACCGCACAGACGAACGACACCGCCACGCCGAGAATGGTCACCCAGTGCGAACCCGCGCGCTTGATATATTTACCGAACAGTCCGGCCAATACCGCGCCACCCAGTGGCGCCAGCGGGATAGCCAACAGCAGATTGTTTAAATAGTTGTCCACAAACTCAGCCCTTCATTTCATCGAGGTCACTGACATTGATCGTACGGCGGTTACGATACAAGGTAACCAGAATCGCCAGACCGATCGCCGCTTCAGCGGCGGCGACCGTCAGAATAAAAAAGACAAACACCTGGCCGGACAGGGTGGCCGAATAGTACGAAAACGCAATGAAATTGAGATTGACCGCCAACAACATCAGCTCGATACACATCAGCAGGACGATCAGGTTTTTGCGGTTGATGAATATCCCGGCGACACTGATACAAAACAGTACCGCTGCCAGAAACAGAAAGTGGTTCAGTCCTATCTCAGTCATTGGAATCGCCTTTTGGTTCGGCCTGCATCTTGACGATACGCAACCTGTCGGCGCGCATCACCTTGACCTGCTTGGCCGGGTTCTGGTGCCGCGTTCCCTTGAGCCTGCGCATGGTCAGCGTTATCGCTGACACCATCGCCAGCAGCAGGATGACCGCCGCAATCTCGAATGCATACAGGTACTTGGTATACAGCACACTGCCCAGCGCCCGGGTGTTGCTGTAGCCCGGCACATCGACCGCTTTCAGCGCCGCCTGGTCCAGCATCCGGAAACCGCCGCTGTTCAGCGCCAGAAACATCTCTGCAACGATCGCAATCGCAATCAGTATCCCGAGCGGCAGATGGCGTATAAACCCCTCGCGCAGCAGGTCGGTGTTGAGATTCAGCATCATCACCACGAACAGAAACAGCACCATCACCGCGCCCACGTACACGAGCACCAGCGCGATGGCCAGAAACTCGGCGCGCAACAGGATCCACAGTGCGGCGCAGGTAAAAAACGCCAGCACCAGAAACAGCGCCGAATGAATGGTATTTCTGGCACTGACCACCATCAGCGCCGACATCAGCAGCATTGCTGCATAGCCATAAAATAATATTTGTATAAACATATTCTGTCTGTAATCAGTCCGTAGTCAGTCCTGTTGCCTAACGATAAGCCGCATCCGCCTTGCGGTCCGCCGCAATCTGCTCCTCGTATTCATCACCGAACTTCAACAACATGTCCTTTGTCATGATCTGCTCGCCCCGGTTTTCGAAATGGTATTCGTACACCCTGGTCTCGACAATTGAGTCTACCGGGCAGGCCTCCTCGCAAAAACCGCAGTAAATACATTTGAACAGGTCTATATCGTAACGGGTGGTCCGGCGTGTACCGTCTTCACGCTGCTCCGAATCGATCGTGATCGCCAGCGCCGGGCATACCGCTTCACATAATTTGCACGCAATACAACGCTCTTCACCGTTCTTGTAACGACGCAGCGCATGGCGTCCCCGAAAGCGCGGTGACATCGGGGTTTTTTCTTCCGGGTACTGTACGGTGATCTTGCGTGCAAACAGGTAGCGTCCGGTCAGCCTCAACCCACGCAGCAGCTCGATCAAAAACAGACTTTTCCACAGATGTTTCAGCGCATTCATAGCGTTCTAAAGCCTCTTTCGTTGTCCCTTGCCGACTTGCATTCGCTCATTGACCGGAAAACCAGGGTGGAATCTTCGCCACGATCGCCGCACCCAACAACAGCAACCAGATAATCGTGATCGGAATAAACACTTTCCAACCCAGGCGCATGATCTGGTCATAGCGATAACGCGGGAAAGTGGCGCGAAACCATAAAAAGCAAAACATAAAAAAAGCGGTCTTGGCCAGTAACCAGGCGATGCCGGGCACCCAGGCAAAGGCCTTCTCGAGTACCGGAATCCCCTCGAACGGTGAAAGCCAGCCCCCCATGAACATCAATGCCGTCAACATCGAGATCAGGATGATATTGGCATACTCCGCCAGAAAGAATACCGCAAAGGTCACCCCGGAATATTCGACATGAAAGCCGGCGACGATCTCCGACTCCCCTTCCGCCACGTCGAACGGTGCGCGGTTGGTCTCCGCCACGCCCGAAACCAGGTAGATCACGAACAAGGGTAACAAGGGCAGCCAGAACCAATGCCAGATACCGCCGGCCTGCTGCTGCACTATCTGCCCCAGGTTGATGCTGTGAGCCGCCATCAAGACCCCGACCAGCGCAAACCCCATCGCGATCTCATACGACACGATCTGCGCCGCCGAACGCATCGCCCCCAGGAAGGCATACTTCGAGTTGGAGGCCCAGCCGGCGATGATCACCCCGTAGACCCCGATCGAGGTCAACGCAAGAATATAGAGCAGGCTGGCATCGATATTGGTCAGCGCAACCGGCACGTTCTGGCTGTCGGCCCAGAACGGGATCACCGCCCAGGCCGCGATTGCCGGACCGATCGACAGGACCGGCGCGATCAGAAACAGAAACTTGTTCGCATTGGTCGGCAGGATAATCTCTTTCAGCAGCAATTTAATCGTATCGGCGAACGGCTGCAGCAGGCCCTTGGGACCCACCCGGTTGGGACCGATACGCACCTGCATATAACCGATGATCTTGCGTTCCATGAACGTAAGGTAAGCAACAGCGATGATCAGCGGCCCGACGATTGCCACGATCTTCAATAGGATAAACAATATTTTTATAATCAGTTCGTATATCATCAGTCCGCCTAGTTCGCTTCCAGCTCCACGACCCCGAACATCGGTCCGAGTTTCCTGGTAAACTCGGTTGCCGCGTAGACCCAGACACTGTCGTCTGCAACCGTTTCATCGACCAACAGGTCTGCACTGACCTGAGTCCCGTTGTACTTGACACTGACCTGGCGGGCAGAACCTATACCCAAACGCTCCGCCGTGGCACTGTTGATACGTACCGCGTTGTCACGCGCATCCGGTGTCTGCTGCAAGGCGGACGCGCGCCGGGTCACATTGTCTGTCCTGTAAATATTGACTTCCGATCCCAGGTAGACCGCCTGTGGCCCGGGCGTGCCGGCTGCCGGCAATTCCGCCGAGGCGGTCACACTGGCCTGGTTGTCCGGTGTCATCTCGCCTACCCTGGACAACAAGGCATCACGTACTTCGGTACTCGAAATAAAATCACAGTCCTCCACTTCCAGGCTGTTGCCCAGCACGCGCAGAACCTTCCATGCCGGCCTGGCCTGGTTTTCACCCACCGGTGTGTGCCCGGTAAAACTCTGCAGCCGGCCTTCGATGTTGACATAGCTGCCCGATGTCTCGGCAAACGCGGCGATCGGCAGCAGAATACTGGCATAGCGCTTCATTTCACTGGAAACGAAGGGCGTCAGGCAGATCACGTGATCGGCATCATGCATCGCTTTCAGTGCCAGTGCCGCATCGGCAGTGTCGAACTCCGGTTCGACATTGTGCAACAGGTACAGGTTGCGTGGCTCCTGCAGCATCGCCTGCGCATTCAATGCAGTCGTGTCCAACGGCTCGCCGGCGATATCCCGGTGCGGAACCATCCCGCTGAGCCAGGCGCCGGCAGTGTTGGCGCCCTCTGTCAGGTAACCGAAACGGCTGTTGCTGACCTTGGCGACCGCCCGCGCAAAGCTTTCGATCAATGAGAAATAAGGATTGGCCATCGCCTGGTTCCCAAGCAGGATCAGCGAGTCGCCGTCGGCGCAGATCCGGCTGGCGATTTCACCGATCGCATCGCTGACCACCGCCTTGCTGTAGAGCGCCTTGGCCTCCGGTGTCAGTGCAGCCACGTCGAGATTTGGAATCGCCTTGGCCAGGTTCGCCATCTGTTCGACCATGCCCCGGTAACTGGCAGTGACACTGGCCGCCACCGGCATCGCCAGGTCATAGTCACGCTGATTGATCAGGCAGATCTGCGCCCCTTTTGCAGCCGCCTTGCGCAGCCGGTGGGCGATCATGGGTTGTTCCTTGCGCGGATTCGAACCGATCAGCAAGACATTACTGAGCTCCTCCAGCGCGGCGATCGAGCAGCCCAGCGACGGGAAGCGCGGCATGTCCTGCTGATGCGCGAAATCACGCTGCCGCAAACGGTGGTCGATGTTGTGACACTGCAGGCGGTTGGCAATCTTGCGCAGCAGGTGCATTTCCTCCAGTGTCGCATTCGGTGAAACCAGTATGCCGACCTGGTCCGGACTGTAATCGCTGATGGTCTTGGTAATCGCCGCCTGGGCCATCTCCAACGCTGTCTGCCAGTCGGTCTCCTTCCATTCGCCGTCCACCTTGATCAACGGCGTGCGCAACCGTTCCTTGGCCGACAACGCCTGGTAGCTGAACCTGTCGCGGTCCGCGATCCAGCATTCGTTGATTTCTTCATGATCACGCGGCACGACGCGGTTGACCTGGCCGCGAAAGGTATGAATGCTGATATTCGAGCCGACACAATCGTGTGCGGCGATACTGTCGTGCTGCCGCAGCTCCCAGGCCCGCGCACTGTAGCGCGAAGGCTTGGCGGTCAAGGCGCCAACCGGGCACAGGTCGATCACATTGCCGGACAACTCGGAGGCCACTGTCTGCTCGACATAAGTCCCAATACGTGTACGTTCGCCGCGCCCTGTCGCGCCCAGCTCCCTGACCCCGGCAATCTCCTCACCGAACCTGACACAGCGGGTACAGTGGATACAGCGTGTCATCTCGGTGGCAATCAGTGGACCGATATTCTTATCCAGGACGACACGCTTGCCTTCCGTGTAATGGGAGACATCGCCGCCATACCCCATGGCCACATCCTGCAGTTCGCACTCACCACCCTGGTCACAGATCGGGCAGTCCAGCGGATGGTTGATCAGCAGGAACTCCATCGTCGCTTTCTGTGCAGCGATTGCCTTCGCAGAACGGGTAAACACCTTCATGCCGTCCGTGACCGGCGTTGCGCAGGCCGGCAAAGGCTTTGGTGCCTTTTCGACCTCGACCAGGCACATACGACAGTTGGCGGCGACAGAAAGCTTTTTGTGATAACAAAACCGTGGAATCACGATACCATTGGCATCAGCGATATCGATCAGCATCGCTCCGGGATCCGCCTGCAGCGTTTTACCGTCTATTTCAATCGTGACTGTCGGTTTGTCAGACATCTACTGTTTCCTTGCTCAACCTGCTTCTCAAGTTAAAACCCGCTGACCATACAGCGCTTGTGTTCGACATGGTATTCAAATTCTTTTCTGAAATGTTTCAGAAAGCTCAGCACCGGCATCGACGCGGCATCTCCCAGCGCACAAATAGTACGCCCGCCTTCACGCGCATAGAAATTACCACCGACTTTCTCCGCCACATCCTCGAGCCGGTCCAGGTCCTCGTAGCTGGCCTGCCCCTGTTCGATACGATGAACGATCCGCGCCAGCCAGCCGGTACCTTCGCGGCACGGCGTACATTGCCCGCAGGACTCGTTCATGTAGAAGTGCGACAGGTTTTCCAGCACCTTGACCATGCAGGTCGTATCATCCATCACGATCACCGCGCCGGAACCCAGCAGTGTACCGGCCTCCATCATCGCGTCATAGTCCATGTCCACTTCCATCATCAGCTCACCAGGCAGCACCGGCACCGACGACCCGCCGGGTATCACCGCCTTGAGCTTGCGGCCGTGGCGCACCCCGCCGGCCATTTCCAACAGGTCGCGGAACGGCGTACCCAGTGGAATCTCGTAATTTCCAGGCTTGTTGACATGCCCCGAGACACTGAAAATCTTGCTGCCACCGGCGCTGGGTTTGCCCAACTCCAGGAACCATTGGCCGCCGTTGCGCAGAATTTCCGGCACCGAGGCCAGTGACTCGGTATTGTTGATCGTGGTCGGTTTACCGTACAGCCCGTAATTGGCGGGAAAGGGCGGCTTGAAACGTGGCTGGCCTTTCTTTCCTTCGATGGACTCGAGCAGGGCGGTCTCTTCACCACAGATGTAGGCGCCGGCACCAAGATGGTTGTACAACTCGAAATCGAAACCCGACCCCAGGATGTTCCTGCCCAGCAGGCCCGCTGCCCGTGCCTCGTCGATCGCCGCCTCCATACGTTCGAACGGTTCCCAGAACTCGCCGCGGATATAGTTGTAGCCGACGCTTGCACCGATGGTGTAACCGGCGATGAGCATGCCCTCTACCAGCGCATGCGGGTTATAGCGCAGAATATCCCGGTCCTTGCAGGTACCCGGCTCGCCTTCATCGGAATTACACACGATGTACTTCTGTCCAGGATCGTCGCGGCGCATAAAGCTCCATTTCAACCCGGTCGGGAACCCGGCTCCGCCACGGCCGCGCAGCACCGAGGTCTTCAACTCCTCGACGATCGTCTGCGCCGGTGTCTGTTCCTGCAGAATCTTTTTCAATACGCTGTAGCCACCGCTGGACTGGTAAGCCGCCAGCGTCCATGGCTCGTCCAGGTGCAGGTTCTTAAAACAGACTTCATTGGCCATGCGATGCTCCGGATGCGGCGGGATAGCCTGCCGTTTGTCTAGGTGTTGTTGCTGCCACTATTTCAGGTTCTCCAGGATCTTGTCGATCTTCTCCGGTGTCAGGTTTTCATAGTATTCCCGGCCGATCATCATCATCGGTGCGCCGACACAGGCGCCGAGGCACTCCACCTCCTTGATCGAAAACCTGCCGTCACTGGTCACTTCCCCCAAGCCGACACCCAGCTTGTTCTGCAGGTACTCGAGAATCTCATGCGAACCACACAACAGGCAGGAGATACTGTTACACACACAGATCTTGTATTTCCCAACCGGCTTGTGTTCGTACATCGAATAGAAGGTGGCGACTTCGTACACCGCGATTTTCGGCATCTCCAGGTAGACGGCCACCGCATCCATCAAGGGCGTCGTCAGGTGGCCGCCGTTTTCGTCCTGGACGATACGCAGTGCGGCCATCACCGCCGACTGTTTCTGGTCGGCCGGATATTTACCGATCCAGTGATCGATTTCAGCGATGGCTTCAGCGCTCACCAGGGTATTCAATGCTGTCTTTTCCATCTTGCCCATTCCTGCCCCGCTACCTGTCTATTTCGCCAAACACGATGTCCTGGGTCCCGATCACGGCGACCACATCGGCGAGCATATGCCCGCGCACCATTTCATCCAACGCCGACAGGTGCGCGAATCCCGGCGCACGGATTTTCAGCCGGTAAGGCTTGTTCGCCCCATCCGAAACCAGGTAGACACCAAACTCACCCTTGGGATGCTCGACCGCCGCATAGGCCTCGCCCGGCGGCAGACAAAACCCTTCGGTAAACAGCTTGAAATGATGGATCAGGCTTTCCATGTCCGCTTTCATTTCCTCACGCGAAGGCGCGGCGACCTTGTGGTCTTCACTGCGTACCGGACCCGGATTGTTGCGCAGCCAGTCGACACATTGCCTGATGATACGGTTGGACTGGCGCATTTCCTCGACCCGGACCAGGTAACGGTCATAGCAATCGCCTTCGGTGCCTACCGGCACATCGAAATCCATCTTGTCATAGACCGCATAGGGCTGTTTCTTGCGCAGGTCCCACTCGACACCGGAGCCGCGCAGCATCGGCCCGGTAAACCCCAGCTGCATCGCGCGCTCGGGACTGACCACACCGATACCGACGGTGCGCTGTTTCCAGATACGATTGTCCGACAGCAGCGTCTCATACTCATCGACATAGGTGGGAAAGCGGTTGGTGAAATCTTCGATAAAATCCAGCAGTGAACCCTGACGATTTTCATTCAGACGGTCGATTTCCTTGTCACTGCGAAACTTGTTGTACTGGTACTGCGGCATTTTGTCCGGCAGATCACGCGCCACGCCGCCGGGCCGGTAATAGGTCGCATGCAGCCTGGCGCCGGAAACCGCTTCATAACAATCCATCAGGTCTTCACGCTCACGGAAGGTGTACAGAAAAATAGTCATCGCACCGACATCCAGGCCATGTGCGCCAAGCCACAGCAGATGGTTCAAGATGCGTGTAATCTCATCGAACATCACCCGGATATACTGGGCCCGGACCGGTACTTCGATACCAAGCAGTTTTTCAATCGCCAGCACATAACCGTGCTCGTTACACATCATCGACACATAGTCCAGCCGGTCCATGTAGCCGATGCTCTGATTGTACGGCTTGGTTTCAGCGAGCTTTTCCGTCCCACGGTGCAGCAGCCCGACATGCGGGTCGGCACGCAGAATGGTTTCCCCCTCCATTTCCAGTACCAGCCGCAGGACACCATGTGCCGCCGGATGTTGGGGGCCGAAGTTCAACGTAAGGTTCCTGAGTTCGGGCATGGGCCTATGAGTCCTGTTTGCTGGTGTGTTGTGAATCCGGCTCGTGGTCAGACAACAGGTAACGATGGTCGTTACGGATCACGCGCGGCACGAGTATCCTCGGCTCGATGCTGACCGGCTCGTAGATCACGCGCTTCTGTTCCGGGTCATAGCGCATTTCGACATGGCCGCTCAACGGAAAATCCTTGCGGAACGGATGGCCGATAAAACCGTAGTCGGTCATGATCCGGCGCAGATCCGGATGACCGACGAACATGATCCCAAACAGGTCGAACGCCTCACGCTCATACCAGTTCGCCGAAGCCCAGACCGAAACCACTGAATCGACCCGCGGGTAGTCGTTGTCCGACGCAAAGGTACGTACGCGCAGGCGCCGGTTGTGGGTGATCGACAGCAGGTGATAGACCACCGCAAAACGCTTGTCGCCATGGTAGGCATTGCTTTCCTCGATATCGTCACACTGCGCGCGGCTGAAACCCTGACGGGTGGCCGCGGTGGTCGTCCATTGATCATGACCGTAGGTACTGTAGTCCACCCCGCACAGATCGATCAGCATCTCGAACTTCAGTACCGGATCCTGCTGCAGCGCCTTGCAGACATCGAGCAGGTCACTGGGCAGAACGGTAATAGTAACTTCACCGTTGACCAGTTCACAATGCTGCAGCCGCGAAGCAAAGATCTGTTTCAGGCTTTCAACCAGGATATGAACGTTTGCCATAGGATAGTGTCTCTAACGTGCGATGGTATTTGTTCTTTTTATTTTATTCTGCAGCTGGATGATGCCATACAGCAGCGCTTCGGCAGTGGGCGGACAACCTGGCACATAGATATCGACCGGTACGATACGGTCGCAACCACGCACGACAGAATAAGAATAGTGATAATAGCCTCCGCCGTTGGCACAGGACCCCATCGAAATCACCCACCGGGGTTCGGCCATCTGGTCATAGACCTTGCGCAGCGCCGGCCCCATCTTGTTGCACAAGGTGCCGGCAACGATCATGACGTCCGACTGGCGCGGACTGGGGCGGAACAGAATACCGAAACGGTCCAGGTCGTAACGTGACGCCCCGGCCTGCATCATCTCGACAGCGCAACAGGCCAGTCCGAAGGTCATCGGCCACATCGAGCCGGTACGCGCCCAGTTGATCACCGTATCCGCACTGGTGACCATCCAGCCCTTGTTGCGGTTGACCGGATCGAGTGCGATTTCCTTGTTGGCTACTCCCATTCCAGTGCCCCTTTCTTCCATTCGTAGATAAAACCGACGACCAGGATACCAAGGAACACGGTCATTGCCGCCATGCCGAACCAACCCAGCTTGTCCATCACCACCGCCCAGGGAAACAGAAAGGCAATCTCGAGATCGAACAGGATAAACAGGATCGCGACCAGGTAGTAACGCACATTGAAGGAAGCGCGGGAGTCTTCGAAGGCCTCGAACCCACATTCGTAGGCGGACAGTTTCTCACTGTCAGGACGTTTCGGCGAAATCACGAAACCGACAAGCATCAGTCCGGCACCAAGTCCGACTCCGACCATCAGGAATATCAGAATCGGTAAATAGTTCTCTAGCATGATTCTCCGTCCTCTCGGTATCCGCAGCACAAAGCAGCCGATTATCTCCTGTCTGCCACCGGCAGACAATCCGCCCTATAGGGGACCAGGGATATCTCTTTTGTTATAGTTTTATGTGTCGTTTTCTGTTATTTGGCAGCTACCTTGACACTTCGGGCGCAAAACTTCAACCGCGAACACATGCCGCATCGACGCCGACCAGGTAACCCGTCTTTACCGTGCACAGCAGTCTAGGCCAATCGGAATATTACTGTCAAGTCGACTTTTCTTATATTTTGTTGGCTAATCAATCGCTTAATTGATTATCGGGGTATAAATTATTGGTATTGATTCAACCTGGCCAGGTTGAAGAAAGTTGGTGCCGATGGCCGGAGTCGAACCGGCACAGCTTGCGCTACCGCCCCCTCAAGACGGCGTGTCTACCAATTCCACCACATCGGCAACTGCTCCAGCGATTGAGCGAGGATCACTGTTTTGGTGTTGGCGAGGAATCTTTTTTCTCTGCCGCTTTCTTGGACCCGGCCTGCGGCTTGGCTGCACCCGGCTTGCTTTCACCCTTTGTCTTCGGTGCTGGACTCGAGTCGGTCTTTGCAGGTGACCGCTTCTCGGCACCCTTTGGTTCCGGTGCGCTGTCACCCTTTTTCACCGGCGCCTTTTTCGGGCTTGGCTGGGTCACCGGCGCCTGGTCCGGCTGCGCACCCTTTTTCGCCTGTTCCGCCTCCTGCACCGCCAGGAAATACAGCGTAAAACTGACGACGAAAAACAGGGTCGCCAGGTAGGCAGTGGTACGGCTCAAAAAGGAAGAGGATCCTCTCGCACCAAAGACGGTCGACGATGCACCGCTGCCAAAAGCCGCGCCGGCGTCAGCACCCTTACCATGTTGAATCAGGATAAACCCGATCAAGGAAATGGCCAAGAGTACATGTATTACCAGCAATATCGATTTCAGATCCATAGTCTTCCCGTTAGAGTAGGCTGCAGACGGTCCGGCCGGACAAAAAACGTCAGCCTGCCGCCTGGCAGATTTTCAAAAATTCTTCGGCCTGCAGCGAAGCACCGCCGATCAGGCCGCCGTCGATGTCCTGTTTCGAAAACAGGTCGGCTGCATTGGCACCTTTTACGCTGCCTCCATACTGAATCACGACTGATTCTGCGACTGTCTTGTTCAGCGCCGCCAGTTTATCGCGGATAAACGCATGCACGTCCTGCGCCTGCTCCGGGGTCGCCGTCTTGCCGGTACCGATCGCCCAGACCGGTTCATAGGCAATCACTGCCTTGGCGAACGAATCCACCCCTTGTGACGCCAGCACCGCATCGAGCTGCCTGCCGACGACCGACTCAGTCTGGCCTGCCTCACGTTCTTCGAGCAGTTCACCGACACACAAGATCGGTATTATACCCTTTCGCTGTGCCGCGGCGTAACGCCTGGCCACCAACTCGTCGGATTCCCCATACAGGCTGCGGCGCTCCGAATGGCCGACGATCGCATAGCGGCAGCCGAACTCGTTGAGCATCGCTGCAGAAATTTCGCCCGTATAAGCCCCCTCGTCCTGGTCGCACACATTCTGCGCTCCCAGCAGCAGCCTGCTGCCTGCAGCCAGTTGCTGCACATGCTGAAGATACAAAGCCGGCGGGCAGACCGCAACGTCACAATTCCCGCTGACGCTGTCCAGGCCCTGCTTGATTCCATTTACCAGTTCCTCGATCGTTGACAAGGTCCCGTTCAATTTCCAGTTTCCGGCTACTAGCATGCGACGCATAAACACTGCTCCCGTATTTTATTCAGAAAAATGACGGCAAGCTTAACGGGGTCACCTGCAAAAATCAATGCTTATCAGGCATGAATCGGCCAGCCCTTCCCCGATTACCCGCTGCTGGCCGCAATCTCGGCCTTGACCTCGGCAGCCAGTTGTTCAGCCAGCGTCTGCACCTGCTGGCTGTCGGCACCCTCGACCATGACCCGCACCAGAGGCTCGGTGCCCGAGTAGCGCAACAACACCCGGCCTTGGGCATCGAGGCTGTGCTCGACCGCCGATACTGCCCTACAAATAGCAGGGTTATGTTCCAGGTTGATGCGTTTATCGACCACCACGTTGACCAGGCTCTGTGGATACTTGGTCATCCCGGACTTGAGCTGATGCAGCGTCTGCCCGGTTTCGATCAGCGCCGCGACAACCTGCAGTGCCGATACGATACCGTCACCGGTCGTCGTATTGTTCAGGCAGATGACATGGCCTGAACCTTCACCGCCCAGGTTGGCACCCGCCTTGCGCATTTCCTCCAAGACATAGCGGTCACCGACCCGGGCGCGCACGAAACCGATCTGCTGCCCGTCCAACGCCCGTTCCAGGCCAAGATTGCTCATCAGGGTGCCGACCACCGGACCATTGAGCGCATTGCGCTGCGCCATCGCCGTCGCAATGATAAACAGTATCTCGTCACCATCGACGATCTCACCCTGGTGATCGACCATGATCACCCGGTCGCCGTCACCATCGAACGCGATACCGAAATCCGCCTGCTCGGCGAGCACCCGCTGCTGCAAATGCCGGGGGGACGTCGAACCACAAGCGGCATTGATATTCATCCCGTCCGGTGACACCCCGGTTTCGATCACTTCGGCACCCAGTTCGCTGAATACCGCGGGCGCGATATGGTAGGTCGCACCATGCGCACAGTCGAGCACGATTTTCAGGCCGTCGAATTCCATCCCGGTCGGGATACTGCTCTTGCAGAACTCGATATAACGTCCCGGCGCATCATCGACTCTGACCGCCTTACCCAGCGCCCCGGCTGACTCGACCCGGACCGGCTGCTCCAGTTCGCGCTCGATCGCGAGCTCGAGCTCATCGGAAAGCTTGGTCCCCTGGGACGAAAAAAACTTGACGCCGTTATCGTCATAGGCGTTATGCGATGCGCTGATGACAATGCCGGCCTCGGCACGAAAAGTCCGAGTCAGGTACG
>JALUUZ010000064.1 GCA_027021095.1 Gammaproteobacteria bacterium | reverse complement strand
GAGCTTGATCCCGGCTGCGCCATTGGTCGATCCACCAGGCCGCAGCGAGTCGATCGCCTCGAGAATCGTTTCCTTGTCGCTGCCCGGTGTCGGCGGCAGCACCACGCCCGATGCACCGGCATAGACTACGATCGACACCTTGTCGACAGGCCGCAGTTTTTTTACCAGCATTCTGAACCCGGACTTGAGCAGGCCGATCTTGTCCCGGGACTGCATCGAACCGGACACATCGATCAGGAAGACCAAGTTTACCGGTGGAAGATTCGTATAGTGTTTCTTGTAGCCCTTGATACCGATATGCAACAGGTGTGTATCGGCATTCCACGGCGTTGGCGCCACCTCGGTGGTGACTGCAAACGGACGCACGCTGTTACGCGGTGTTTTATAGTCATAGTCAAAGTAGTTGACCATCTCCTCGATACGCACCGCGTCGGCCAGCGGCAGACGGTTCTGTTTTACCAGGAAACGCCGGACGTTCGAATAGCTTGCGGTATCCACGTCCACACTGAAGGTCGACACCGGGTGTGTTGCGGTGGACATGGTGCTGTTGTCCTTGAAGGCCTGGTACTTCTCTGTATTGCGGACCTGGGGCTGGAGCGGGGATACCTGTGCGTCGTAGCTGTGGTATGGCATGTGATGGCGCACGGTACCCCTCACTTTCATCTCCCGCTTGAGTGCCGGCGTGGGCGCGGGTTTTGCCAGTACCAGGTCACGGCTTTGGTTGGGCACCGAACAGGCCGCCAGCAGCTGAACAAGCCCGGCAGCAGCCAACAGCACGGGCAGCCTCTTGATGTGATATCCTGACAAGACATTCATTAGCATGACTCCTTCAATGGTTGCTCGACCTCAACCTGGACTGGTTGCGGCCACGATTTAAGTATATTTTAACCAACCGGAAATGGTCAGGGGTCATTGCAGAATCATTGAATTGTCATGGTTCTGTCATCAGAACCGATTCGCATTCAAGGGGAGTAGACACGGCGCGTGCCATGGCGCTGTCGCATCTGTGATCGGCTTCACCGTCCTGCACTCGTGCCTGGCGGCCGGTCCAGCCGCTGGCTGTAACTGAAATAGATATCCACGTGCCGCTTGATCTTGATGGTGCCGAACACCGCGCTGACCGGCTTGATTCCAAACGCAGCCAAGTCCAGTTTCAAGTGCCCGCTGGCGCTGAGCACACCGGCTGTGTTATCTAAAACGATCCGGCTTACGAGCGTCCTTTCGACGCCGTTGAGGCGGACCTGCAGGTGGACCTGGTAATCCGGTCCAATGCCGGTAATCGCAGACGAACGCACGATGATGCGCGGGAACCGCCCGGTGGCAAAAATCTTTTTCAACATGTTCGCCCGTGTCGCCTGCCGGCTGCGCTGGTCGATCGGCTTTGGAAAATAACGCCTGAACCGCTGGCGTGCGGCAGGGGTGTCGATTCTCAACGCGCTGACTGGCACGGACAGCTCGAACCGTGACCGGGAGGGCCGCTTCTTGTCGAACAGCAAGCTGCCCTGTATCACCCCGGCGCTGATCACATGGTCGTGCCCGAACCCGGCCAGCAGGCCACGCTTCCAGACCAATACATCGACCCGGGCATTCTGTGCGGTGATCCTGTAGCTGACAACCGCGGATGCAGGCACGCACAGCGGCATGAGAAGCAATAACATTGCGATCCCGGGTCGAACACCACGATGAAAACGAGCAGTCATCGCCCCAATCTACCACAACAAGCCTCACAGTTCGACTTTCATGCTGACGACTCTGCAACGCACAACAGCACCGGCAAACTGAACCGTGTGACGACTCAGCGGGACGACGCCCGGTTTCTAACCTGTAACAGTTCGCGCAGTACCATGGTCGCAAAAGCCCCGGCAGGCAGCACGAACTCAACGATCAATGTTTTGTCCCGGGTAAACTGCCAGCGCAGATGACTGACCTTCAGACGCAGTGCGCGGCGCTCCTGCGCAAGCCCGGCTTCACGCAGCCCCTGCAGCAGGCGCGGACAAGCCTGCACCGCCGCCGCCTCGATATCCTGGCACTGCTGTGTCGCCAGGCTCGTGCCCGCGCCCCACAGCGGGCCACTCGGGTGAATATCCATCGCTGCCAGGCGCGCGTCGAGTGCAGTGCCGTCATCCGCGAAAAATGCCTTGCTGCCGTCGAGCATCAATACCTCACCGGGTAGCCGGCGGTTCCAGCTCCCCTGTTCGATACGTGCCGACAGCACCAGGTTGAAAAGCCAGGCGCGGGCCGCCGACAGAAACAGGCCGCGCTGATACTTACCGCAACGGCCCAAGCTGCGCGCAAACAGCCGTTCGGCCTTGTGCAGATTGCGCATACCAAGACCGAACCGCTGCTCGCCAAAGTAGTTGGGCACCCCCTCTTGTGCGATCGTCTCGAGGCGCGCAGGCAACCGGGACAGTGCACCGCGAAGATTGCGAAGACATAGCCTGAATGCGTTACCGGACAGGACCCCGCGCTTCAGTTTACGCCCATGCCGGCGTGCCTGCAGGACACTGACCTGCGCACTCTCCAGCGGTGCCAGGTCAGGATCCGGACGGCCGGGCAGATGCACACTGAACCACTGCCTGCAGACTGCATGTTTGTCTTTCATCCCCGCATAGCCGACCGCGGCAGGCCTGACACCGGCTACGCCGGCCAGTTGCCGTGCCAGCCAGTCGGTATTGCAGCCTTTTTTCTCGACCTGCACCCACAGATGCTCGCCCTGCCCCGAAGGCTTGACGGGCATGACTTCATCGACGACAAAGTCAGCATGCCAAGTCTTAAGATCGCCCGTGACCGGCACCGCGGCGTATGCCCTGGCCAGTTGGTTGAAGTCGTACACTCGATTCTCCACTGGTCTGCCCCAAGTTGCTCACCACCGTACACGGTGAGACGATACTGCTTTACGGGCTGTGCAGATAGAGCCAGTTCAGAACACGGTTCTGCAACTGCTTGCCCCGCCTGGTGTGCGCCACCGGATGGTTATGCAAGATAACCACGACATAGCGGTGCCCCTTGGGACTCAGGTAGTAACCGGCAATCGAACGTACATTGTCCAGCAGGCCGGTTTTCAGGTGCATCTTGCCGTGCGAAGCCTTGGTCAGCCTGCGGTCTGCCATCGTCCCGTCGACGCCGGCGATCGGCAGTGATGAGACCAATTCCGGCATATAGGACTTGCGGTACACTGTCTTCAACGCCCACCCCAGCTGCAGTGCACTGATCCGGGTAGCACGCGACAGCCCGGCGCTGTTTTCCAGCCGGAACCCACTGGCCGGGATCTTCTGCTGCTGCAACCACTGCCTGACGACCTGTTCTCCCTTCGACTCGAGCGCTGGTATCGACAATGACTTGGCGATCACGGTCAACAGCACATGACGCGTCATTACGTTGTTGCTGTATTTGTTGATACGCCGGATGATGTCCGCCAACGGCAGTGACGGTGCTGAATACAGCAGTTTTGCAGCTTTCGGCACACGACCGTTCCTGAACGTACCCTTGATCGTTCCTCCCTGCTGCCGCCAAAGACTGATAAAGAGTCCGGCGGTGTAGTTGGCAGGATCCTGGACGGCCCGATACATATACTTGACCCCGCAGCCCCTGGCGTAGCGCCCGGTCAGTACCAGCGACTCCTGCCTGGGCCGGGCCACGCTGTCGATCTTTATCCTGTATTTCCATGCACCGCAGCGGCCCTTGACCAGCCGCAGGCGATTGTCGATCTTCAGTGTCGCGACTTTCGGATACGCCTGCACCTCGACCGACTTCCGGCCTGGCGACAAACGCAGCCGGACACTTTGAAAGTTCACCAGCAACGCATAAGGCTGCACGTTGTAAGCGCGGTTTCCCTTGCCGTCGAACGCATCGGCAGGCACCGTGCTGCGGCGGAAATAACGCGCATCCAGCACCACATCGCCATGGATATGCTTTATCCCGGCGTTACGCAGCTCCTGCACTGCCGTCCAAAAACGCTCCACGGTGATATACGGATCACCGTAGCCTTTGAGGTAGAGCGGGCCACGAAGATGCCCGTCCTTAGGTGGTTTGTCTGCGTAGAACTCGGTTTTCCAGGTAAAAGCCGGTCCAAGCTTTTCC
>JALUUZ010000063.1 GCA_027021095.1 Gammaproteobacteria bacterium | reverse complement strand
CGGCATGGAAATGTCGTGTGCAGAAGAATGACCGCGTGATACGATACGGTTTGTCGTGGTGTTGGTATATCCAACCCAACCCCGCTCCGTCGTGATGGTGTGCGAAGCACACCAAAGGATTTACAGCGAGGAAATATCATGCCCCAAAGTAGGGTGCGTTGTACGCACCACACGTTGTACGCACAAGCAGACACTATGACTCCTGATCGATCAACGCCTGCAACCCGGCCGAATACCGGCCATTGGCCTTGATCACAGCAAGCGCCGGCTCACCATAGCGCTTCACCCATTGCGCAAGCACCGGGTTACTGACACGAACACCAGCCCGCAGATGTCTATCCAGGCGCTGCAGACCCTGGTCTGAAATCCTGTCAGCACGTGCGACGCCGGGTTTCTGTCCAGGCAGCAAGCTGTTGCCATATGCCGTTTTGTCATTCATTTTTCGTGCGCATAAAAAGCTGTTTATTTATTTTGCCGATCAATTGAGATAGGATACAGTATTTCATCGAGCACGAAGGTGGTCATTATGCGCGATATTCTGAACACTATCGGTACCGGCGGCTTGCCGATGTACCTGACGTTGCTGATCAGCCTGATCCTGTTGTTCGCCGGAGTGGTGCTGCTGTTTACGATAAAACTGCGTGCAACGGCACGGTTCTATGCATTGCTGACCCTGGTCCCCGTGTTGACCGGGCTTGGTGGCACAGCGATCGATTTTCTGTCCACCGGGCAACTGGTATGGCTGCACACCTATATCGGCCTGGGAAGCAGCCTGGTGCTGTTACTCCTTGCACTGATCCTGCTGGCAAAGTCAGGAAAAGACTAGCCCGCCACAAGGAACCTCGCCGCTATCGTTTACTGGCATGAATCACGAGTTTCCCGCTCCCGCTGCCGACGGTTTCGTGGAAAGCCCTGATCTTGACATAATACTTTTTCCGGCACGGCTTACTGCAACGCCATGATGTCGAAAACTGTCCGTTACTGTCCGTTTTCGCCCTCATCCTGGTACTGCCATTCGCAAACTTTCCCCCGCTGACCACCAGTTCGAGCTTGACCCCGGTGATCAACGCCTCGTCCTTACCGGCCGTGGTAATATTGATCGTTGCAGGCCGGTTCGGTCTGACTCGCTCAGGCGTCACCAGGCTGTGCACACGGATACTGTTCTTGGCACTGCGTGGTAGTACCCGCATTTCCACCCTGCCGAGCGCGGTATTGAAGCCGTCACTGACCTTGATGTCAAAGCTGTACTGCTTGGCACACGGGGAACAGCTCCAGGTAGCAGTGAAATTACCATTGAAATCAGTCTGGCCGCTGATGATATTATTGCCGGTACCAACGAAATCTCCACCCTTGGTCTGCATCGTCACGCTGGCATTGACCAGAGGGCTGCCATCGTCTTTTTTTGCAACCATCCTGATCTTTGTCGGGGTGCCTTCAAAGGTACTGACAGGGTTCCCGGAAGTGTTGACGATAATCCGACTGGCACTGACGCTGAAAGCTACCAGCAGGCCTGCAAGGGGAATAGCGAAATACTGAAGAAAAGCTGTGAATTGCCGTGACATGTCTCTCTCCACGTTGGTTGCAAACTTGGACCTTTCTGTTGCGCCGGGCTGGTGTTCCGAAATATACCACTATAATTCTATCGGTTTGTTTTGTGGTAACGGATGCTTTCCGTACTTTGTATATTCCTACAGCCGATCCCAGTATATCGCAGATGCACTGGCCACTCCATAGCAAAATCACGCCAGTACAGCACTTGGAAGACACCGCCGAAACCAGGTCTTCTTAAGCAGATACTTATTTTCCAACTTCCTTTCCCCGGCTCAGTATCACGACCATCACAACCAGCACCAGCACACCAATCAGCACCGATACCCAGCTCGGCAACCTGGATTCGTCATGCTTGTCATTGCGGGATGAGTTCTTGGAAGATTTTTTACTGCTGCTGATCCCTGTACATTTACAATCCACCCTTTCATCAGGTGCGGTTTTCGGGGCCGGCCCGTCGACGACCACTTGCTGATCTGGTGCCAGCACCTCCAGTTCGTCCGGATCGATCTTGCGGTTCTTATTGATGTCTGTCCACTTCTGATCGAACTTGTCATCGTCATCCATGTCCTGCAACCCCTGATCCCAGAAACCATCGGCGTCAGTATCCAGCCATTTCTGCTCCCAGTCGCCATCATCATCCTTGTCTACCCAGTATTCTTCGAAGGTACCATCCCCATCCCTGTCCACTTCCGCGCCTTCCGGATTGCCGTCGTTATTTCTGTCGAGAAAAATCACTTCCTGGCGGCCGTCTCCATCGACGTCCTCCCTCCAGCTCAATGCAGACACCACAGATTGGACGCCCAGCATCAGTACCAGCAACACAACTAGCTGTTTCACTCCCCACGGACTCCTGAACTGGTAAAATAAATCAACGACATGCCTTCATTATAACAATTTCTGCTTGTTTTTCAGGGAATATCAGCAAGCCACGCCAGGAGTTTTTTAGTCTACCCAAGGCACCCCGGCCACCACAGCAGCCCGGCGGCGTACCAGGCAACCATTGAGGGCAACGGCACTACGGCACCAGGCGGCTGCCAGTCCGCATCTCCCGCCACCCTCGCTCCGTCGCGGTAGAAGGGTGATGAGAAATGCGTGTTAGGCGTAGAACGCGCCTTTTCTACTGCTACTTCTTGTTGCGTTCGAGTGACTCCTTGATCACGTCTTCTGCAACATTTTTTGGACACGGCATATAGTGTGAGAATTCCATCGAGAACTGTCCGCGTCCTGAAGTCATGGTACGCAAGGTACCGATATAACCGAACATTTCGCTGAGCGGACACTCGGCCTTGATGCGTACCGCAGTCGTACCCGGCTCCTGCGACTTGATCATGCCACGACGGCGGTTGAGGTCACCGATCACGTCACCGACATTGTCTTCCGGCACGAACACATCGACCTTCATGATCGGCTCCATGATCTGCGGACCCGCCTTGGGCATGGTCTGACGATAGGCCGCAGCGGCCGCAAGTTCATAGGCCACCGCCGAAGAATCCACCGGGTGGTAGGCACCATCCACCAGCGTCACCTTGAAATCCAGGCACGGAAAACCAGCCAGCACGCCTTTTTCCAGGCTTTTCTCGAAACCCTTCTGTACCGCGGGCCAGAACTCGCGTGGTACATTACCACCAGTGACCTGGGATTCGAACACAAACCCGCTGCCAAGCTCACCAGGCTCGACGATATAGTCGATCTTCGCAAACTGCCCGGCACCACCGGTCTGCTTCTTGTGCGTATAGCTGTCTTCGACCCGCTGGGTGATCGTTTCACGGTAAGCCACCTGTGGTTTACCGACCTCGACCTCGACACCATGCGTGCGTTTCAGGATATCGATCTTGATATCCAGGTGCAGCTCACCCATCCCTTTGAGAATGGTCTCACCACTGTCCTCGTCGGTCTCGACACGAAACGACGGGTCCTCCTGGATCATTTTACCCAGTGCAACGCCAAGTTTTTCCGACGCACTCTTGTCTTTCGGCGCCACGGCCATCGAAATCACCGGGTCCGGGAACACCATCGGCTCCAGCGTCGCCGGCGCCTTCGGGTCACACAGTGTATGCCCGGTCTGTACGTTCTTCATACCGATCACCGCGACGATGTCACCGGCCTGCGCACTGTCGAGTTCTTCACGCGAATCCGCGTGCATCTCGACGATCCGCCCGATCCGTTCGGTTTTACCGGTGTAGGTATTCAGCACAGTCATCCCCTTTTCCAACCGGCCGGAATAGATACGTATAAAAGTAAGCGCACCAAAACGGTCGTCCATGATCTTGAACGCCAGGGCACGCAACGGCCTGTCCGGATCCACGATCGCATACTCACCGGTCTCATTACCTTCCAGGTCCACTTCCGGCTGCGGCTTGACCTCGGTCGGATCGGGCAGAAAATCAACCACCGCGTTCAGCACCGGCTGTACACCCTTGTTCTTGAATGCCGAACCACAGTAGGTCGGAAAAAAATCGAGCGCGATCGTCCCCTTGCGGATACAACGCTTGAGGTCGTCGACCGACGGCTCGTTACCCTCGAGATACTGTTCCATCAAGTCA
>JALUUZ010000062.1 GCA_027021095.1 Gammaproteobacteria bacterium | reverse complement strand
GGATGGGTGTTGAAGTAATTGACTTTGATCTGCCTGCTTTCCGGTTGGTTGTAACGTGGATGGTAGAAGACCGCACGCTGTCCACGGCTGTGGCGGTGCAGCGTGTGCAGCGCAAACTGCAGTTCTCTGGGCTGGATTTTATTGGCTTTGAGGAATTTGATGGCAAACGCATCCGCTTCGAGCTCCTCGGCCTTTGAGTATTGCTGGGTCAGCAGTTTTCCCGGCGCGGTCAGCGCGATGCGTGACAGTACCCGTGAATCGTGCAGCAGGTGCCCGTAGATCAGCGTCGAGGCGGAGGCGCTGAGGCGGCTTTTCAGTATATGGCGATGACGTACATGACCTACCTCGTGCGCCACGATGGCCATCAGCTGTTTGTCCGAGCGTGACAGCTTGACCAGCTGGTCAGTTACGATGATCGTACCGGACGGCAGTCCCAGCGCGTTGGCGCCGAGTGCCGGGGAATCACGGAAAACCAGGCGGTAGTGGAACTTGTCTGCCTTGTCCTTGTGCTTACGGCGGTTTTTCTTCAGCAGTCGTTGGAACAGCGCTTGCAGCCGGTGTTGTTCCGCCATCAGGATCTTGCTTTTTGATAATTGACGCCGGTCCAGTGACTGCAGGGTGTGCCTGTCATAGGACTCGGTATTGATCGATGACAAGTATTGTATGGCATTGTCTACCAGGTGTGGAATGCTGAACTGCAGTATCAGCCAGATCATGACGGCATTCAATACCAGGACGGGGACCAGGAAGAGCTTGTTTTCGTGCCAGAACTGCAAAAGTTGTGCGCGCAGGTTTTTTTCCGGGTCCGGTACCAGGGTATTGAAATCGCTGCCGGACAGCTCACAGGCCCAGCCGTCGTTGAAATAGATCCAGCGGGGAGCGTTTTCGATATAGTCAGAAGTCGTGATGCGCATCACATCGTAAGAGTGCATGCTGTGGTCGAAGTTGAGGACCAGGCACCCGGTTTTACGTGACAGGGTCGCGTGGTGTTTGCGGGCGGTTTTTCCGTCGTAGGCGGCGACTTGTATCATCTTTGTAACAGCTCCAGGCCTGAGTCGAGCAGTTGCCGCAGTTTCTGTGTCAGCGTTTTACTCGTGCCGGCCGGGGCCGCGCTGAAGCTGGCCCAGTCCTGCTCGATGCAGAACGCAGTGACCGATAGTTTGTATTTGATCATACGCAGGATCGCGACTGGCAGCAGCAGTCCAAAGCTGCCGGCGACCAGGCACAGGTTGCTGAAATAGATCCAGTAGACCCTGGAAGCACGCAGGTCAGTCATAAAGTGTACCGAGTCGATCCTGGTTTTTTCCATTTCGTAGTTGAACAGCCGGGTGTTGAGATAGCAGTAGTGATACAGCAATACCGGCACCGCCAATGTGAGACCAATGTAGGTCGCGGTGTCCTGCAGGCCGGCGAAAATCTTCAGTGCCTTGACCACGACCAGGATGGTGCCGGCCGCAAGCAACAGAATGACCACGGCATTGGTATAGAACCGGTAATAATCCAGTGCCTTGGCGTCGAAGTGAAACCGGGACTGGCCGTAGCTGCTGTGTTCCAGGATATATTTGCGCCGCCGGTAGACGTAGTAGGGATAGGCCAGGCCGGCACTAAGGACCACGGCGATCAGCAGCAGGCTGAAAACGACAAAGGCTTCCTTGTAGTCCGGACTGAAGTGAAAACGCAGGTTGCGGAAGCTGGTTTGCCCCAGGTTGGTTGCGAGGCTGTTGTTCATCAGTTCCGGGAGCAGGAACAGGAAACCCGTGAACAGCAGCAGTGCCAGCGTGAAGGAATAGAATTCAATCACAAAATAGGCTGTCACCAGCGTGAAGACCAGCAGGTCGGTGTTCAGCTGTTGTACCGGCCTGGCATGAAAATAGAATCCGCTGTGGCTGATGCTGGTGTTCGCAAACAAATAGCGGCGTTGCCGCGCTCGAGCCCAGGCAGCGAATAACCCCAGTGTAATCACTGAAAAAAACAGGTTGGCAAGGTACAGCCTGGTGAAGGCGCGGTACGAACCGGTAAATTTTATTGGGAATACACGCATAGACTGCACAACCTGCCGAAAGTGGATGCAAACTGCCGCTCGATCCTGAAAAGCGCTGCCGCGGCATGCGCTTTCGCTGTCTATTCCCTAGCAAGGTTTGTGCACAAAGTACTGATTAAACCGCAAGTTTCTTGTACTTGATCCGCTGCGGCCGCTCGGCATCGACTCCCAGGCGGCGTTTGCGGTCCGCTTCGTAGTCGGCGTAGTTGCCCTCGAACCAGGTGACTTGGCTGTCCCCTTCGAAGGCCAGCATGTGCGTCGCGATACGATCGAGGAACCAGCGGTCATGCGAGATGACCACGGCACAGCCGGGAAAGACCAGCAATGCTTCTTCCAGCGCGCGCAGGGTCTCGACATCCAGGTCGTTGGTCGGCTCATCGAGCAGCAGCAGGTTGCCGCCGCGTTTCAGCAGCTTGGCCAGGTGTACGCGGTTTCTTTCCCCGCCGGACAGATCCTTGACCCGCTTTTGCTGGTCGGTACCACGAAAATTGAAACGGCTTACATAGGCGCGGGAATTGGTCGTGTAGTTGCCGACAGTGATGATGTCCTGGCCGTCAGAAATTTCCTCCCAGACTGTATGTTCGCCCTGGAGCGAATCGCGTGACTGGTCGACATAGGCCAGCTGTACCGTTTCACCGATACGCAGCGTACCACTGTCGGGGTTTTCCTGCCCGGACATGATCCTGAACAGGGTGGTTTTACCGGCCCCGTTGGGTCCGATCACCCCGACGATACCCCCCCTGGGCAGGTTGAACGACAGGTTTTCGAACAGCAGTCGCTCGCCAAAGGATTTGCTGATCGCGTTGGCTTCGATGACCAGGTCGCCCAGTCTTGGGCCGGGCGGGATATAGAGTTCCTGGGTTTCGTTGCGCTTCTGGAATTCCTGTGAACTCAATTCCTCGAAGCGCGCGAGGCGGGCCTTGCTCTTGGCATGCCGTCCCTTGGGATTACTGCGCACCCATTCGAGTTCTGCTTTCATGGCGCGGATCCTGGCCTGTTCCTGCTTTTGCTCCTGTTCCAGGCGTTTTTCCTTTTGTTCCAGCCATGACGAATAATTGCCCTCCCACGGGATTCCATGCCCGCGGTCGAGCTCCAGTATCCAGCCGGCAACGTTGTCAAGGAAATAGCGGTCATGTGTGATCGCGACCACTGTGCCGGGGTAGTCATGCAGAAAGCGCTCGAGCCAGGCGACCGATTCTGCATCCAGGTGGTTGGTCGGTTCGTCCAACAGCAGCATGTCCGGTTTCGACAGCAACAGCCTGCACAGTGCGACCCGGCGGCGTTCGCCGCCGGAGAGCGTTTCGACGTTTGCATCCCAGGGTGGCAGCCGCAGCGCGTCGGCGGCGATTTCCAGTGTGCGCTCCAGTTCCCAGCCGCCGGCGGTATCGATGGCATCCTGCAGTCTGCCTTGTTCTTCAAGCAGCTTGTTCATTTCCTCGTCGCCCATCGGCTCGGCGAACTGCATGCTGATTTCGTTGAAGCGGTCGAGCAGCTGTTTGATCTCACCCACACCATCCTCGACATTGCCGCGGACATCCTTGTCGGGGTCGAGCTGTGGTTCCTGGGGCAGGTAGCCGATCTTGATCCCAGGTTGCGGCCGGGCCTCACCGATAATCTCTGTATCCACCCCGGCCATGATCCGCAGCAGTGTCGATTTACCGGCGCCGTTGAGGCCGAGTACGCCGATCTTGGCACCAGGAAAAAAAGAAAGTGAAATATCTTTAAGGATCTGCCGGTTGGGTGGAACGATCTTGCCCACGCCGTTCATGGTGTAGATATACTGTGCCATCGCATTTTTCCTTTACAACACCGTCGTTGAACTTGGCCCTTCAGGGCGGTTGTCAGCTGCAGTAGTGTACACCAAAATGGCAGAAATGCAGCATTTTTGCCATGCATGCATCATGGGACCGCAGTTGGAGGTGACAGAATGACCACAGTGTGATTCGTCTGCGTGGCCTGACGCGCGCCGAAGGCGGTACAAGCTGAATAGATTCAGGCTCGCGGTTGGTTTATAATCGGCGGATGCCGAACCGATTTCCAGGGTTACCAAACAGCTTGTTCA
>JALUUZ010000061.1 GCA_027021095.1 Gammaproteobacteria bacterium | reverse complement strand
ATGGAAGTGTCAATCAATGAGTATCGCTATAAATAATTGATTTTACAGGCTAGAAAAAAGCGGCTTTGCCTGGCCTGGAGGACAGGCGGCAAACGGTACTTCCTGAAGGGAGGGCGCAATCATGACCATGACTACCTTTCTGGTGATTATTTCGCTGGCCACATTAAGTCTTATTCTGACACTCGGGGTAAACTCTCTGTATCACAACGCACAGTATGCGGCCAAACACCGTGTACAATTCGCGTTTATCCGCAGCGGACTGATTTCAGTGGTCACTGTCCTGGTTTTAGCCGCGCTGTTGTACAAGCTGATGGCTTGAACGCTGTGCGGAAATGATTTTGGTGCGCACGGCGCACCGTTTGAGGCGTGATATTTTCTTGCTCTAAATCCTTTGGTGTGCTGCGCACACCGTCACGATGGTGCGGGTATCTTGCATAGATCCACGGCAAGGCAAATCATATCGTATCACCTGATCATCTTTTTACACATGATCCTTCCGTACCGCATCATTGTTACAAAGATACTTCGCACACCACGAGATAGGGAGTGTTGTACGCGCCAACACCACGACCAATCGAATCACATCACGCGCTCAGCCTCTCTGCTGCATACTTGGTTCTGCCGGGTTGGCAACGTCCAACAGACCCGTGTAGGAAAACAGCAGACCGAGTAATGGCAGACTGACACCGACATAGAAACGGTAACGGCCTTGTTCGATCCGCTTGTAGGCCTTGGTGCGTGGGAACAACCAGCACGGCAGCGGGATTCCCTTGAACCTGATCTTCAGGCAACGCCAATACCACCCGGAATCGATTATGTCTACAGTTAAATATAACTGAACACCGGCGGTGGTCTCGAGCCAGTAGCCGTTTCTTAGACTGCCTTTGGGTGCAAACACCGAGCGCACAGAGTGCTTGTCATCGAAACACCGATCCCAATACAGCAACCCGTCACGGTGGGTGATCCGGACCCGCAAACGGTGCGTGTTGTCCGCAGACAGAGGCACTCCCATCCGCAAGGCGATCCGCCGGCCAAGCCACCCGCCCAGGCCTTTGCCGGTACTGACCTGTACCGTGCCGGACAGCTCGGCATCATACAGGTGCACCTGCTGCAACAACGGGTGCAGCTTATAGAAATCAACTCCAAACCAAGTACTTACTTCAGTCTTCTGCACGCCTCTACCTCTGCGCCGGGAAACACCCAAGGCGTTTCTATCGATTTTTTTCAGCAATAAACTAGACTATATAAAATCACACAAGCCTGTCCCAGCATATTCCCACCACCGTCCGCAGTGAGAGACAGGACGATGGCGCAATAGACGGGTAGAGAGCAAGGCGGGCTGGCTTCCAACCACTCAGCAAACGAAGGCGCCCGGCTCTGACCAGACTAGGCAAAAACCTTTCGACCAGAACAAGATTGAAATCGGCAAACCGATTCCATGCGATCTATTCAACCAGGAGGGGCGCCGGATCTTCCGCAAAGGGTTCGTGATCAACACGGCCAAGGGTCTGCAGCACTTGCGTTCGATGACACTCTATTCCAGCAGTACTGACGAGAACACCACTGCCGATACACTTGCGGCACAGTCCCCCTGTCCGGATGAGCCCCCAGAGTCACTTGCAGCAGACACCGAGACGGGTGCCTCGCTGATTCGGGTCGACTTCATCAAGTTTGTCGACTACTTGGTGCAGTCCTGCCACAGTATCAACAGCTGCATCTGCAACGGGCTGAACAATCAAAAATCGCGCATCGAACTCATGGCCGACAACATACTGCATATGGCCCATGCCATGCCGGACGCCAGCCTGGCGGTAATGCACTACTATTATACGCATCCGCACTCGGCATTACACCCAGTGTATTCAGCGATCCTGTCAGCCAGGATTGCAGAAACCCTGGGAAGTGGGCAGGAAAGTATCCATTCCCTGACCTGTGCTGCAATCAGCGCCAACCTGGGGATGTTCAGAAATTTCGATACCTTGACCAATTCAACGGACAAGCTGAGTGACGAAGAACACAACATCCTGAAAGCGCATCCCGCAGTCAGCTGCGAGCTATTGCAAAACAACAATGTGGACGATACGCTCTGGCTGCAGATCGTCATGCAACACCATGAACGCCCGGACGGCACCGGCTACCCCCACGGACTTGCCGACCCGCAAATCTGTGCTGAAGCCAAGATACTGGGCATGGTCGATACCTACCTGGCATTGATCATGCCGCGGGCCTATCGCCAGGCCCTGCTTCCTGGTGGTGCGATGAAGAAACTTTATACATTGTCGATCGGCTCGAACGAGCAACTGTCATCCGCTTTGATCAAGGTGCTCGGTATCTTTCCACCCGGTTCCCTGGTAAAACTGGATAACGAAGAAACGGCGATGGTCTACAAGAGAAACCCGGATAACTCATTGCAACCCGTTGTTGCGGCACTGTACAACAAGAAGGACAAATTCTACGACAAGCCGATCTTACGTGACACCGCCAACCCGGTTTTCAAAATCATCTCGCCGGCCAGGCTTACGATCAAAAACCAGCTCCTGCTGCATGACTTGTGGAACAAGGACGACAAGCTCGATCTTCGACTGTCGGGCGAGGCACGCCCATGCTGACCCTGTCAAGCTGGGCCGTGTTTGTCGTCATCCAGGCCTTTATCCTGCTGCTTGCCGGCATGGTCTACTTCCTGTTTCGCGCGGCCAATGCACACAAGGCCGCTTTGCTGCTGAAACAGAAAAATATGGTGCTTGAAAAACGCAATGCAGACCTCAATGCACGACTAGCCGGCAATAGGCCCAGGACCATGCAACAAGATGCCCCGGCCTTGTCATCGGCCAACGCAGGCGTTGACGACACTGCAACCGCAACCGAAGATGAAAACAGAAAGCTGCTGAGGCAGCTGGGAGTATTGCGCCAGCGGCTGGCAACCAGCGAGACGCGCATCGAGAACCTGGAGAAGTTCCGTAACCTGTACTTCAAGACGAAGAAATCTATTGAGACGATGACTGCCACTCAGGAAAAACTGACTCAACAGATTACTGAAATCGATCTGCCGGAACAGACTACCAAGGACCTGAACTTGACGATCGAAAACCTGCGCAAGGAAAAACAGGTTTACGAAGAACACTTAAAACAAGTGCAGGATCAGCTCGAGGTCATGATGAGTGAGCCAAGGCCTGAGCCGGATTCAGACTCCAGGCGCCTGATCCAGCAGCAACTGGAGGAAATAGGCCGGCTGACACAGATTATCTCCGAGCTCAAGCTCGAAGCCTCGTCGGCGGCAAGAATGACTGAATCTGTCACCACACTGAACGAACAGGCCGATGAGCTGAATATCACGATCGAGGTCATGCAGGAAGAAAACCTGTTTTTGCAGGACCAGATCCAGGCGCTGCTGCAACAGGAAAGAGCGCTGGACCAAGAACGCCAGGACAAGATAAGTCAACTCGAATCACAATTGCTCGAGGCGGAACAAAAGTACCAAATACTCAATGCCAAGCATGCTGAACTGGAGACTGAATACCTCCGGTTGCAGGAAGATAGGCAATAGCACCGGCGCAGGATGTGCGTATGGCTGGGGATGCTTGTCTTGGTGTCGGGTAATGACACGGCATGGAAAAATCGTGTGTAGAAGAATGACCGCATGATACGATTCAATTCTTCGTGGTGTTGGTGCGTACAACGCACCCTACCTGTATAAAAAACCCAGCACTTTACCGGTGCTGGGTTTGGTGTTTAAGACCTGGCGGTTTTGGCCCGCAGGGCCTTAGCTCGCGAAGCGACGTACCTCGATGGACACCGCCCTCAATATCTTTCTCTAGTGTAAAAAAAACCCAGCACTTTATGGGTGCTGGGTTTGGTGTTTAAGACCTGGCGGTTTTGGCCCGCAGGGCCTTAGCTCGCGAAGCGACGTACCTCGATGGACACCGCCCTCAATATCTTCTCTAATGAAAAAAAACCCAGCACTTTATGGGTGCTGGGTTTTGTGTTTAAGACCTGGCGGTTTTGGCCCGCAGGGCCTTAGCTCGCGAAGCGACGTACCTCGATGGACACCGCCCTCAATATCTTTCTCTAGTGTAAAAAAAACCCAGCACTTTATGGGTGCTGGGTTT
>JALUUZ010000060.1 GCA_027021095.1 Gammaproteobacteria bacterium | reverse complement strand
TCAGAGAGTTGGCGATTTTCGAAAAGACCCTGCAAAAGGCCATCGGGCTGATCGAGAAAAACACTGCAGCGCAGCCGGTGCCGGTCGAGACGGCCGAGGTGTTTTTTCTGTTGACCGGCAAGGAGCGCTCCTGTATCAGCGGGGGAGTGATTGGCTGCGGCAAACGCAACGGCCGGTTTGCACCGTTTGTCGTATTCAAGAGTTTTTCTTCAGACAACGTTCGGCGCTTAAAGTCGATTGCGCCGATCGTGCTGCATGAATTTTACCTGCAGGCGCTGGAGATCATTCGCCTGGACTGGTCGGGGCAGTCGGCGGACAAGCTGCTGCTGGCCGTGGAGGCCATTCCCGAGGCCAGGCTGGAACAGGATATCGATTATGTCTATGAAAACATGGTCGAGTTTTTCAGCGAGCTGACGATCGGCGACTATTGGAGCCATCTCGGACAGGAGATCGATCAGCCGACGCGTGAGCGCTGGATGGCGACGCTGCTGGCGGCCCTGGAGATGATCGTTGCCGAAAAACCGGCGGATTCCGGGATCGGGCTGTCGATCCCGGTGCCCGGTGGCGAGTTTCTGTGGCCGTTCGTGTCGTTCTTCGTGCAGCTGGCGGAGTCGAGGCTGAAACATACCTACTGGCGTGCCAATGTCTTTTGGTATGAGACCGGCCCGTCGACCGCCGAGCTGGTGATGTTTTTCAGCCCGATCAGTGTGGCGGCGCTGTCACAGCTGTTCGAGCGGCAGTTTCAGGAGGAAACACTGGTACAGGTCGACAAGCCGCCGCGTATGCCGGTGGAGCCGGGCATCGCGTCGACCGAACTTGCCAAAAAGGACGCGACTTCCTTGATGGACGTGCTTTTCCGCTGCGTCTGACAGCCCGGTGTCCAATCAGTGTCTGCCTTTGCAGACCACCACGGCGGCCACTTTCCTGGTGACCTGTTTCCACATGCCGACATGTTTCCACTTGCGTTTACATTCGGCAGCGAACGAGATCTCGAAGACCATTTTCATTTTTCGCGGCTGTTGCATAAAGACCTGGCGCGACAGGCCTTGTGACAGCTTCTGTTGCAGAAAGCTGTTGCAGGCGCTGACCGGGTTGGTGTTTTTGAACGGAATCCTGCCTACATCGAAATTGAAGACATGCCGCCGCCAGCGCAGCCGGTTGGACTTGAGTGAGCCTTGAAGCCGTTCGAAGTAGATCTTCTGGTCTTCATCCATCTTTCCGCTCAGCAGGTTGAACCGGCCGACGCCGAGGTAGGCCTGCCGCAGTGTCGTGTCCGCACTGCAGGAAGCGCTGAAGCGAACGGGAAGCGCCAAGGTGCTTGTCTGCAGCCGGGTATAGCGTGTGCCGTCGTTGGCGACCACGATATGCGGCAGCGCGTGCGGGCCGCTGGACTCGACGATGAGCTGTACCGATTGTACCGGGTTGCCGGAAAAAGCGGCACCCGGGCCAAGCAGCAACAGCAGCGGCAGGATTCGGTATCCAGTGTGTAGACTCATGGTTGGCTTGTTTGTGTACATAATCCAGGCTCCGTTGGTTCGTCTCTTGTCACATCGCGGCAGGCTAGTTGGTGTTTACACATTACAAAATATGTCCGCACAGTTCAACAGCCTGTGCCTGTTCGCGCGGTGCCGATTTTTTGCGCACAGGTAATTTCAGCAGTCTGGTTTATACTAAAATTTTGATTTCAGTTTTGATTTCGAGTTTTTGATTTCAACGGACAACAAGGAGTAGCACGTGAGAAGAACTCTGCAAATGCTGATCGTTTCGGTTCTGGCTTTGACTCTGCTGAGTGGTTGCAAGCTATGGCCATGGAAGAAATCCGCGGCCAAGGACAAGCAGGCCGCCAAGAGTCAGAAGAAAGATGCCGGGCATGCCAAGGACTACCGGACCTTTTATGCCGATGGAAGAATCGATTACGGCAAGATCGGTGATTCCTACAGCGCCGACCTGGTGATGTACCTTGCCGGCAACCAGTTTATGGTGATGAAGGAACTGATCCAGGATTTTTTGCGCAAGCATCCAGACATCAGGAACGTCTATGTCGAAACCATTCCACCCGGCCAGATACTGAAAGGGCAGTTGCTCAAGCAGGGGCAGGTCAACGGGCAGAACACCAACCAGACGCCTGACCTGTTTGCCAGCGTCAACATCAAGCACCTGATCAAGCTGCGCGGTAAAGGGATCATGCGTAAATACATGGTCTATACGCACAACAAGCTTGAGTTGATGGTCGCCAAGGGAAATCCGAAGGGGATCCGCCGGATCGAGGACCTGGCACGGGATGACCTGGTACAGTCACACCCGAATCCGCTGACCGAGGGGATTTTCAAGTTTTACGGTTCTGCGGCGTTGAAGAAGGCCGGGATCTATCGAAAAGTGACCGGTGGCAAAAAATGCAGGAAATGCTGGGCAGTGCCGAACAAGACCTGGTTTACTGCACGTCATCACCGTGAGACACCGTACCGGATCGAAAACGGCCTGGCCGATGTGGGCATCGTCTGGACCACCGAGGTGGCCTATGCGAAAGCCGAAGGCCGTGCGATCGACGGGGTGCCGATACGTAAACCGTTCAACATGCGCCACCGGGTCGGGTATGCGATCGGGCCGCTGCGTAAAGCGAGAAACAAGAAGAACGCATTGCGTTTTATCCGTTACCTGGCGACCAAGGACGCGCAGAATATTTACGCCAAGTACGGTTTCCTGAAGGCCAGCCGGCGGGAGCTGCGTCTGCGCTGGATCCCAAGGCCGAAAAAAAGAAGCGCGCGTAAAAAGCGCCAGGCCAAGGCGGTGAAAAAGAAGACCTGATGCCGGGAACGGCCGGTTGCCGCGCCTCACCGCGGTCGTGGTGAGGCCGCCCCGGTTGCCGGTCAGTTGATATAGCTGTGTTTGGATGTATCCATGTTGTCGGACAAAAAGTGAAACACTTCGAGCCATGCCGCCTGGACTTCATCGGTGAAATCCTTGCCCAGGCTGTGTTTCAGCGCCCAGCAGAAGGCATCGCTCGCGGCACTGTAGTCGGTTTCGATGACGCCATAGCCCACGTGGCGCTGACCAAGCAACTCCAGCACCGGTTTTAACATGTCCGGGTCGTTCAGACTGTTGATGACCAGGTTGAAGGAGGTCATCAGTTTTTTGATCTGTTCCACATGATCGCTGTCGATCAGGTTTTCAAGTTGAGGGACCAGCTCGGTCAGGCGATCATAGAACAGCTCACCGGCAGTCTGGGAGATAGGCAGCACCTTTTCCCAGGACTGTTGTACTAGAAAGATCTGTTCAGGAGTCATCATCAAACTTATCCTCGTGTATTGTTATTTCCGCCTTGATGACTGATGGCGTTGGGTGTGTGGAGACTGAAACCGCGCTGTGTTCACCGGGAACGTCAGCGGTCAGTGCACCAAGACAGTCAGCCCTAATTCTAGATAATCGCCAACTTATATCAATATTGAAATAATTTTAAATTGTGTCTTGGAAAAAAGGCCGGATTCAGAAATCAAATAGAAAAGACTTAAGTTACAGATTAGTTTTTTATATGAGGCTTGCTGTGGCGCTTAAAAAGAGGCCGCAGCAAACCGGGCTGCGGCCATGGGAGAAACTAGATTCGGTTCGAATATGCCGACGAGCTGAACTGCAGACGGATAAATTGTCCGATACCGCGGCATGCCAGACAATATCCAAACACCATAAAACTGTTTTCAATCGTCATTTTCTGTAACAGCACAGCGGAAAGCAGACTGTGATGGACGGTGCCGGTCATGTTCATCAGGTGCAAGAGCCCTGCATTCGCGCCAACAATCAGTGCGCCAAAAAGGAGAAAGTGGTAGTATTCGTATTGCCGTGCCTTGGGTTTGTTGAACAAGCCGGCCAGCGCAAACAGCCCGAAGAAAATGGACAGTACGATCCACTGGTCCAGATTTTCACTGTTGATTATTGATGGCATAGTTGGGTCACCTCTTTACATTGGAAATTTTGTTATTATTATTTTGCAAGTTGTTGCTTCCTTTTTGTTTGCTTATTCCTTGTTCTTATTCCCATTAAATTACATCAAGGGTAAAATTTGTTCAACCCTATTTTTTTAATTTTTTGCACAGATTTTATATTTTCGAGTATAGC
>JALUUZ010000059.1 GCA_027021095.1 Gammaproteobacteria bacterium | reverse complement strand
GCTCTAAAAGCTGCGTGTCCCCATCATGCCGATGCCTGCTAATCCTGCTACCATTGCGATAATACCAACAACAATGCCGATCAGTGCAACAATACCAGCCAGTTTCCAGAAACTCTTCTGGGCTACCAAGGCGGCTTCGAGGTCACCAGTCTCCCGGGAGATCATCAGGCGCCCGATCGCCGAGCTGTACTTGATCAGGTAGAGGCCCAGAAAGATATAGACGACACCAAACACCAGGTACATGACTGCCAAGATTGTCACCATGCCTCCAGGAACGCCGGCCTTTGCTCCAACTGCAAACAGGCTGACCGCTCCAATGAATACGAAAACCGCGCCGATGATGGCAAGTATGCCGATCAACAAGACCCACGGTTTGGTGGCGCCCATGGCGTTGAGCATGGTGTTGGTGACGCCGCCTGTGCCACTGCTGGCGGTTACGTCTGATTTTGGCGGTGTATAGTTGTTATCCATGATTCCTCCGGTAAAGATTGATAGTGAGTGTGACAAGGGTTGCTGCTGACATAATTGATGTATTGTGATTGTTCCAGTTGCTGTATTTTTGCACTTGCAGCAGGATGTTTGTTTTGTCTATTTCAAAGACACGCGCAGTATTCTCCGCGGCCGTTCTTCTGAGACCGGTGTTATTATATCAAAAGGGCCGTAATAATTCCTGCTATCCGTAGCCTGTACAGTAAAAATTGACAAGATGTCGACAATGACACGGTGTGGAAGAATCGTGTGTAGAAGGATCGTCACGTGACGCCATTTGATTTGCCTTGGTGTTGGTGCGCCCTCACAGCATGCCGCTGCCCTTGATCTGCAGGTAGCGGTTGGCCATGCTGACCGCCAGTTGAGCGGGTACCGTGTCTATCGTCAAGATACCGGTTTGACGGATTTGCTCGTGCAGTTTCTGCCGGTATTCCAGGAATTTGTGCCCGGCTGCATGCAGCAGCGCGTCGTCGAAACCAAGGACTTCGCTATCCAGGCTGTCGTCGATCGCCGCCTCGCGCAGGCTCGCCAGCAGGATCAGGTTGCGGCGTTTCAACAGCTGCAGCGAAGATTGAATCTCGTCGCTGTCTTCGTCGCGCAGGTTGGTGATCAGCACGATCAACGCACGTTTTTTTAAAAATTTGCTCAGGCGTACCGCGCACTCGAGGTAATCGGGTTCCTGCAGGCTGGGTTGCAGGTCATACACCGTGTTCAATACGACGTTGACCATATGGTGGCCTTTTTTCGGTGCTAGCCAGCGCTGTTCACCGCCGAAGGTCATCAGTCCGACCGAATCCCCCTGGCGAATCGCGATATAGGAAACCAGCAACAATGCGTTCAGCGTATGGTCGAAATGGCTCAGGCTGCCATCGACCGCGCGCATCCGTCGGCCGCAGTCGACCAGGAACACGATACGCTGGTCGCGTTCGTCCTGGTATTCACGGGAAATCAGCTTGAGCATCCGCGAGGTCGCATTCCAGTCGATCTGGCGCAGTGAATCACCGAGCCGGTACTCGCGCAGCTGCTGAAAGTCCATGCCTTCACCGCGGCGCCGGTTTTTGCGTATCCCCATCAGCGCTTGGTGTTGGTCATGGGCGAGCAGGCTGTACTTGATTACGTTGGCAAAATCAGGATAGACCCGAATCCGTGTCGGCAGCGGGTAGCGGCGGTTGCGTTTCAACAGGCCGAACAGGCCGAACAGGCGTACCTGGACGCCGGGAAACACAAAGGCGCCGCGCTGCAGTGGACGCAGCTGGTAGTCCAGCTGTGTCCAGCCTTGCGCCGGCAGCTGGATGCTCCGCGGCATTTTATCGGTTTCGCAGCTGACCGGGTGGAAGTCGAACAGCTCCAGCAGCAGCTCTTTGCGCAGTGGATTGTGTACTTCCAGCCTGACTTTGCTCCAGACCCCGACCGGCAGCGCGCCTTCGACCATGCGTGACCAGCGTAACGGGTGTGCACGCAGCAGGTCGGCCAGGTCGATCAGCAGCAGTACGAACACAACAGCGCCATAAAGTTTCCACAGGGACATGACCGGCGTCAGTGTCACCGCGGGCACACCAGTCAGCGCCCAGATCCAAAGCAGCAGAAACAGCCGCCTGGTGGGTATCATGTTCTGGGTGCCTCGACCGAGTCGATGACAGCAGCCAGAATCTGGTCAGGTCCCTGGCCTTCGATTTCCATCTCCGGGGTGATGATGATACGGTGGCGCAATGCCGGGACCGCAATATATTTTATGTCGTCCGGAATCACGAAGTCGCGTCCGCGCAGCAGCGCCGCGGCCTTGGCCGCACGCACCAGCGCGATAGCGCCGCGCGGCCCGGCCCCCACGGTGATTCCCGGCCAGTGACGGGTCTTGCGTGTGATATTGACCGCATAGTCGAGCACCCTGTCATCGACCTGGAGTGAGGCGGTGGCGCGTTGCAGCGAGATGATACGCGCAGGGTCGATCAGGGTTTCCACGCTGTCGACATTCAATAGATCACTCAGCTGACCTGTGGTGACCTTTTTGACGATCAGGCTTTCATTTTTTTCATTCGGATAGTCGATCAGTATCTTCAGCAGAAAACGATCGAGCTGTGCCTCAGGAAGCGGGTAAGTGCCTTCCTGTTCCAGCGGGTTCTCCGTGGCCAGCGTCATAAACGGCTCGTCCAGTTTGTAGGCCTTGGAATCGATAGTCACCTGGTGCTCCTGCATGACTTCAAGCAGTGCCGCCTGGGTCTTGGCCGGTGCACGGTTGATTTCATCGGCCAGCAGAATGTTGGTGAACACCGGGCCCTTGCGTACCTTGAACTGGCCGGACTGCATGTCATACAGCGGGTGGCCCGAGATATCGGAGGGCATCAAGTCCGGGGTGAACTGGATGCGCGAAAAAGAACCATTGAAGGTTTTTGCGATCGCCTGTACCAGCAGTGTCTTGCCCAGCCCCGGCGCGCCTTCGATCAGCACATGGCCGCCCGCTAAAAGCGCGATCAGTGTCTGTTCAATGACATCGTCCTGGCCAAGGACCGCTTTGGTAATCTCCAGGCGCAGCTGTTGTGCCAGTGCAGTGGCCTCGTTCAGCCCGTCGTTCTGAGCGGGGTCGGTATCGTCTGTCATAGTGCTTTCCTGAGTCGTTCGAGTAGATGAATCAATTGTGTGAAGTCCTGCTCACTGTGCCTGCAGCCGGCTTCGAGCGCAAGGCTGATTTTGCTGCGAGCGATGCCCGTGGTCGCAGACAGGTTGTCTATCAGTGTCTCGTTGCTGGAGCCCGCCCAGCTTGGGTAGACGGCCTCGATACGCTGGTGCAGCCTGGCACGGGTCGCAGCGATCAGGTGCTGTTCCTGCCTGTGGCGCCACAGCAGTCTGCCGGAGGCGGCAATGTGTTCGAGCAGGCTGCGTCGGCTGGCTGTCTCGGATGGCAGAATCGGCCCGAAGCGTTGCAGCGAAGCCGTGATCCACGACAGGATCAGCATGGCCAGTGCGATCAAGGCCGGCCACAGCTGGTCGTAGACCAGCTCGAAAAAGCCTGGAAAACTGTTGCTGTACAAGAACCAGTAGGTCGAGGAACGCCTGGGCAGGGTCAGTGCGTTCAGCAGCGCGGCATGGTCGGCCTCGGCGATGCGCTTGTTATAGAATACCGACGGGTCACTGATGGCAATCACCGAGCCGCGGCCGTAGCGCAGCCGCAGCAGCAGAATACCATGACGGTCACCGGTCTTATCAATCTGTTTGTAGCCGCGATAGCGAAAACGTATCTTGCTGTCGAACTTGATCGCCAATGGCTGTGATTGGCCGAAATAAGCAATTTTCTTCATCCCGGCTTTCGGTGCTTCGACCTGGGTGATGCCAAAGCGGGACAGCAGGCTGTGTACGGCTTGCTTGCGTTTTTTGCGGTCACTTTCAGGGCCTATAACAAGACGGCCGCCGTTGTCTACCCAGCGAAGCACCGCGTTGACTTTATTCAATGTCAGTTTGTCACTGTGGCGCAGAAGAAACAGTGTGTCGCCAGGTGCCGGCAAGCTGCGCATGGCCCTGAGATTGCGCCGGGCCTCGACCTTTTCGCCGAAGGATTCGAGAAAACGTTGAGCGGCCAGCAGCCGGTTGATCGCGGCATAGCCACGATAGCCGATCTCCACTGTCTCTGTGCTGACATTGGTCGTGTTTCGGTAATACAGGTATACGATGCCAACCACGAAAAGCGTCGCGGCAACGAGTATGATCATGGTGCGGTTCATGGCTGCCTGCTCCCGAAAATCCGCGGCCAGTGACTGCAAAGTTCGTCAAAGCGCTCTGCTGCCGGTGGCCTGTGCGCATAGGCTGTCGCCTGCCAGTTCGTTGCCAGGCTCGAGAAATAGCGGCTCTTCGCTTCACTGGCATGTGCCGCGACCACGCGCATGCAGTCCCCTTCGGTCGCACTGTCGGCAAGTTCAAGTCCGTCCTGGTTGACCAGGTTTGCCAGTGCGCCGCGGTAGAGCAGGCTGACCGCTTCCGTTCTGGCGCCGTTGGCCCAAAGCGTTCGGGCTGTTGCAGCGATATCATCCGGTAACGAGTCAGGCCGGATATCCAGGCCAAACAGTGTGTTTGTTGGCGATGTGTTCTTTTTGCGCCGCACCTGCCTGCGTCCCGCCAACGAAGCCAGGCGGCTGAAATAAAACGCGGCATACGCAATGACCGCGATCAGTATCGCCCACATCAGCAGCTGCATCAATGTGGCCATCAGGTCGCCGACCCCACTGAATCGGCCGTCGAACATTCTGCCGGAACTGCTCACCTTTTTGACCTCGATGGTGGTCTTGAATTCCGGTGTTTTCATGATCCGCTGAATGGTCGCTTTCGACTGCGCGGCGGTCAGCTGCTCACGTGGCTTGGTGCTGGCGGCCTGGGTGGTTGACGGCAGCAGGCCGCCACCGAGGCCTGCGCAGAGCAGCAGGAGCAGGACGGTGTTTTTGCCGTGGCCGGCGGGCTTGGCCAGGCGTTGCGCCAGGCGCCTGAACGCGATTTCTATATCCCATGCTTCAAGATAAGTGCGGCGTCCAATGTACTGCGTAAACCCCGCGGCGACATAGACAGGCTCGATGAAGATCACGCTGAGGACATAAAACACATACCAGGCGACAAACACCCAGTAGTTTTCGAAATAGTAGGCGAGCAGGTGTTCACCGGTATCACTGCTGCTGAACGGGGCGAAGTAGGGGTCCATGAGCATGATCAGAAAGATACACCCGGTGGCAATAGTTGCCTCCAGCAGCGGAAAGACAAGGGTAATGCCGATACCACTTCCCTCTCCGGCACTGCCGAGTGTACGCCGGCGTGCCGAGGCGGCCGAACCGCGCAGGCCTTCGAGCTCGGTCACCGGAAGGTTGAAGGATCTCGCTGGATCGAAAAAACGGGTAAACAGGCTGCCCAGTGTCCGCCCGTTGAGGTAGTTTCCAGGCTTCAATGCCTGCTTGACAGTCGGTATTTCACCGAACAGCGCGCGGCTGATGATATACAACGGCGGCCGGTCGTAGACCGGCTTGAGCCACCAGACGACAAAAAAGGCGGCAAAGATGTTTCCCGGGAACAGCAAAAAGGCCAGGACCGCGACCGGGATCACCACCGCCGCCGTGCTGCCATACACCGGCAGCCACCAATGGAGAGCCAGGCGCGTGCCCAAGTCTGCCGCTTCCCAGCCCGTGCGCGGCCGCAGCCTGGCTGCCACCTTATCGAGTTTCATAGCCCCGCCCGGCGAACAGAAAGTAACCGATGACCAGCAGCCAGAGTGCACCGCCGACGATATATTTGACCTGCGGTCTGATCGCGTGCATCGACGACCAGTAGGCCTCGATAAACGCGGCGATCAGCAACATACCGATCACTCCCCAGATCAGGGTCACGCATGTCCGTGCGGCTTTTTTCAAGGCCTCAGTGCGGGAGTAGCGGCCGGGCTTGACGATCGCAAACCCGAGTTTGAAGCCGGCGCAACCGGCAATGGCGATCGCGGTCAATTCGAAAGAGCCGTGCCCGGCGGTAAAGGACATGATAGTCACACCATAGCCGATACGTAACAGGTAGCCGACGATGGCTCCCATATAGATACCGTTGAACAGCAGGTAAAATATCGTCCCAAGCCCAAGCAGCATGCCGCTGGCGAATACCCGGAAGCTGATCGTGATGTTGTTGAAAATGTAAAAACCGAACATCTGGAAGTTGCTCGTCGCTTCACGGTTGCGGCCGAAATGGCTGGCATCCGGGCGATACATGTATTCGAAGTCGGCCATCTGTTTTTCGGACAGGATGGAATAGGCCAGGTCAGGCCAGTACTGGATCAGCACCGCGATGGTGATCAGGCTGCCGAAGAACAGCATCACTGAAAGTGTCATCAGCCTGTATTCCTGGCGCACGGTGGCCGGGAAGTCGACTAAAATAAAATGCAGGATCCGGCTGAACAGGCCAGCACGGTTGCGGTAAAATTCCGCGTGCCCTCCAAGCACCAGTCGATTGAGACGCGCTACCAGGTAGGGGCTGTACATGCGTTGCTTGGCGAGGGCCAAGTGATGACAGACCTGCCGGAACAAGTAAGGTATGTCGGCAACTGCTGGTGTGTCCGGCGCTTGACGTTTGCCGGCATCGGCCTGCCATTGTTCGAACCGCTCCCACTCCTGCTGGTGTTTTTTTTCAAAGGTTTCCTGGTTCATCGCCGCCCCAGCAGCCAGTTGGCATATTGAAAAATACGTGTGGCACTGTCAGCACCAGTTTTTCCTGTCAGCGGTTCGAGCAGATCGGCCAGCTCGATGACACGTTCGGTGGACAAGTGTGCTCTGCGCTCGGCAAAATCGATCAGGCTGCGTTGTTCTTCCTGCGACAGCCAGACCGGCGGGCCGGCCGGGCTCGCTTCAGGGATTTTCGGCTGTTTGCCCTGTGCAGAATCGGCATAGATCACCAGCGTTCCCGCCGCCAAGTCACCAAGCCGTTTGAAGTCCTTGTTCAACAGCGAGCTGAGCAGGCCGAAAAAATAGAAGAACGGCATATAGTCCACTGAGCGCAGCAGGTTGCGAACGATCGACGCATTCCAGCTTACCGGTGTTCCATCGTCGTGCACCACGCGCAGGCCCATGGCCTTTTTCCCGGGGGTCGCACCGCGCCTGGCCACCTCGAAATAAACGTCGTAAAACCACCACAGAAAAAACAGGACGATCAGAAAGAGACCTACGCCGAACTTGCCAAACAACGCGAACGAAAGCGGGATGAGAATAAAGGCCAGAGCGAACCAGATTGACCAGTCGATCAGCCATGCGAGCAGCCGCGGCCCGACACCAGCCGTGCGCAGCTCCAGCTCAGTGCCTTCCGGAGTTTCGAATGTTCTGATCGTGTCCAGCATCGGTTTTGGTTATTTTGTATACAGTTCTTGATTTGCCGTGGCGTTGAGGCAGTATCCTAACATAAGTTTAAAACGGAAAAGGCTTGCCGGCTGGGTCATCTTCCAACCCGCATACCTCACCAGCGTTCGTAGCGAGACGGTGCGAGGGTGCGGCCTGGGTGGCTTTCGCGACCGAGGAGCGCGCAGGCAAAGTAGAGTGCGTTGTACGCACCGCCACCACGACTTTATTCAGCGCTCGATCCGCAATATCTTGTTGGTAAACGGCAGCTGCTGTCCCTTGCTCAAATTGTGCAGCTTGTAGCGGTTGCGTTTAGCCCTGGACAGCTGGACGGTTTCGGTAAACACGCGGTATTCATCGTCACCCTTGACCAGGTTGCAATCCCGGCCGCAGCCGTTGCAGTCACCGTAAAGCTGGGTTTCGTAGAACAGCCCGGACAATTTCAGTTTCACACCGGTTTTTTTGTCCGCCGAGACGACCTGGTAGGTCCCAAGCGCATAGAAGGTAATCGGGGTATTGCTTTCATCGAAATTGGACCCGGACAGGTAAAAGCTGCCATCGGCGCGCAGGCGCAGGCGTGAGCTTTCGAGATCATCGGAGCCGCCGCGGATCAGCCCGCGGTTGAGGATGTTTGCCAGGCGTGCGCTGGCGAATTGCTTGCGGTATGCGGAAATCAGCGCCTGCTGACGGGCCAGGGTGTCGGGCATAAACCAGTTCTTGCCGTTGAAAAACCGCAACTCGCTGATCGACAGGATGTCGTTCTGCCCGGCGAACCGTTGTGTGATTCTCAGGCGCAGCGTCTTGGTGACGACAGGCTTGTCGAGAGTCAGCACTTGTGAGCCGAGCATGTCCTTGGCCGCGATCGTCCGCATTTGTTGTTTGAACACGGGCTTGCCGTTTTTGCTGCCGACTTGTTTTTTGTCGCCGAGCAGAACCAGGATCTTCGCACGTGCATTGGCGATACACTGTTTTTCTGACTGCTGGTTGCCGTTCCACAGCCTGAGCTTTGTAATGGTTACCGGGCGGTTGAAAGAAAATACGAGCTCGGCGTCTTTCTTGTTCGGATCGGAGTTCCAACTTTTTTCGAATCGCGAGTCGAACAGGTTGTATACGCTGTTGTCTTCAGCAGGAGCGAGGGTGCTGGTTGCATCGGCGGTACCCGGTTCCAGTGCCGGGACCACTACGTCGTAGGGCTTGCCGTTACGCTGCAGCAGGCGTATCCCACAGACAGAGACCGCCTTGTTTTTCTCGAAATTGAAAGTCAGCGAGCGTGCTTCGACACTTTGGCTGAAATTCGTCAGCGAGATGATGTTTTTGTCATAGGTGGCTTTATAGTCGATGCGTCCGCTGGCGTAGCGTTTTCTGACGTCCAGGGTGATTTCGTTGAAATTGAAAAACACCCAGAAGTGGGAAAACTTCAATGGCTTGCAGGTGTCAAGAACGAGGCCGTGTATTTTTACCGGTTTGTCGAAATACAAATGCAGTTTTACGTAGCTGGCGTCCGGTGCGGCGTCCCAACGCTTGTTGTTGAAAATGGTGTAGGGCAGGGTCTTGTCGATCGCATTGGAATAGATCATCGAGATCGACACTGGAGCAGACTTGGTCCCGGGTTTGGCAGGCACTGGCTGTGCGTAGTAAAGCATAAGCACCAGCAGCCAGGCGATATGCCATGTGATATACCGGTGGTGGTTCAAAATGGCAGTTTACCCAGTACGGCGACGACGGCTACGGCAGCACTGCAGAGCGAAGCCAGTGAGGAAACCAGTGCCAGCATCCACATTCTTGATTCCCGTACCGAGCGCTCGTATTCCAGCAGTCGTTTCTGCAGCTGTTCATCGGTGGCGCGCAGACGTATCCGTCCGTGTATTTCTTTGGCTGACTGGATGTCACCAAGGGTATCGATCCCGAGTCGCTGGCAGCGTTGTTCCAGGGCTTCACCGGTAAGCAGTTTTGACATGTCTCCTCCTGTATTGGTCTGGTTGTTCGAATTGTCTGCTTTATGGTACCTGAATTCCGGCGCCAAAAAAATACACCAGGCCAGCCGATGCTGAACGCCCGGCGGGAAGCAACTATAATAATAGTACTGGAGCTCGATCTTTGATACTTTCCTGGAACCGTGGTGGGTGGGAGACGCGTTGACTGTCTTATTCTATACGCTGGGCCTGGTCGTGTTGCTGGGTGTCTGGATTATCAGCGGTGTTATCGTATTGAGTTATTCCCGTCTGCAAAGCGTGTTGAAATACGTGCAGGCGGTCTGTACGTTGCCCCTGGTCTTCCTTCTGGTCGTTGCCGGCGTTATACTCAGTGCCAAGGCAGTACACAGGGGTCAGGTATGGCTTGACAGCCTGTCCGGGCCGGCCTGGCTGGTCTTGCTGATGGTACTGGTTGCTTTTGTGTTGATCGTGCCGCTGATCGTTTTGCTGCTCTGGGGCTGGTTCAGGTTGTTGTACCGGATCGAACAGCGGTATCGTAAGGTGGATTGAATCGTTGCCTTTAAAATCGATGCAGGGTCATAGTGTGGGTTTGTCGATAGTTTACAGGCTGTTTCTGATCGTGGCGTGTTTCCCCTTGCTGCTGCCGGCAACTCCCGTGGCGCCGGCCGCTGCCAGTGTGTCGGCACAGACGGCGCGGATACAAAAACTGATCGATGCCCTGGCCAGGCTTAAAACAGCAAAGTTTATTCGTAACGGCTCGGTGCATGGTGTGGCCGAGGCTGTTTCCCATATGCACAGAAAGTGGCAGTGGAAGCGCAAGCAGATCAAGACTGCCGAAGACTTTATCCGTATCGTCGGGACTGGTTCGTCGATGACCGGAAAGCCCTACCAGATCGAGTTTGCCGATGGCAGGCGGATTAATTCAGCAGACTGGTTCCGGCAACAGCTCAAGAAGCTGTCCAGGTAGGCGGTACGGCCGCAGGGCGTGCCAGTGGGACCGTCACCGCGGGGTGGTGGGTGTCCGGACCAGAGTAAACTGCCGGGTTTTAACCTATACTTCAGGTTGTGCCGACCAGAGAATCGAAGTCAGGATGGGCGCTGATGACCACAGTGTTTGTCTGGAGATTCGATCAGAGCGGTAGGAACGGTGGAGACGCTTTGTCAGCACACTGATGGAGTCTCTGTGTAAAGCGTAAAATCCAATACCTTCAGTTACCTGCGTATGATGCCCGGTGTTGTTTGATCGTTGTATGGCAGTAATGTGTCAGGCAGAAATTGTTTGTAGCAATACAAAGGAACTGAGCCCATGAGAAAAATTCCCTGCTGTTTTATCCTTTTTTTCGTTGTGCTTCTGTTGCCGTTCGCCGGGTTCGCGATCACGCTTGAACAGGCACTGGAGGCTTATCGGCAGCACAACTATCCGGTTGCCTTCAGCTATTTTCTGCAGCAGGCGGAAAAGGGGGATGTCAAGGCACAGAATGTCGTCGGGCTTTTCTACAATGAGGGTCTGGGCACGCCTAAAAACACCAAGAAAGCGTTTCATTGGTATAAAAAGGCTTCGCTCAACGGCAACGCGTCGGCCCAGAACAATCTCGCGAGCATGTATCATCATGGCATCGCAACCCCCAGGAACTACCGGAAAGCCTTGTACTGGTATCGAAAGTCTGCCAGGCAGGGTAATGCTGACGCGTTGAACAATATCGCGAGGATGTATGAACTGGGACAGGGTGTCAGGAAGAGTACGCGCAACGCGATCGTCTGGCACCGTCGTGCAGCAAAAAAAGGCAATGTCTACTCGCAGTTCAGGCTGGGCGCGATTTTCGAACTCGGCAAAGGGGTTGCAAAGAACAAGGAGAAAGCCCTGTACTGGTATTCGCTGGCCGCCGAGCGTGGCCATAAGCTTGCAAAGCAAAAAGTGCTGTTGCTGAAGCCTTACAGTGAGCTGTTTAAATAACCCGTCCCTTTCTTAAGCTCCATACTCTCCTGATTGTAGTTCGTTCTCATGCTGGGTTTGTGCATCGATGAGATTCTTTTGGTGTGCTGAATCTGTAACGATTGGTAAAATTGCAGATGGGGGCTTGGACTTTTGCCAAAAAATTTGTATCATTCGCGGTGAAAAAACCCAACAGGGATCCGGTTGTTCAACCGGACAAACAGGAAACCGATGGTTCGGGAAGGAGCTTTGTCGATGGAAAACAACAATCTCTACTCTAAATCCTTTGTACGATTCATTATCACATCCATTATTCTAGGCTTGGCGGCCGTCACCACGGCCAGTGCCGGCGGGTTGAGTGATTTGCTGGAAACGCTTGAGAAAGTGAACAAAGTCACTAAAGAGGCCAAGGAACTTGGAGAGACCTTGAGTGGTAAGAAACATGGAAGCCAGCATGGACAGATGCACCGTCAGATGCATGGTTCGCATCACAGCCACTCCCATAAACGTAGGCTCGCCGATCTTGATGTCTGGGGCTACGACAGCTTTGGTTACCACTACAGGCACGGTTTCAATCGCTTCGGCTACAACCGTTACGGTAAATACAATTCACACCACGACTACAGGCTGGAGACTTTTTAACAAGCTGTTTTTTATCTGAATAGCGTAGTGTACAGTGCCTTGGAGAGGGAGTCTTTGCGGCTGTCGGCTGCCGGTCGTGTCGGGTACTGTGTTGGATAATTTTAAGAAGCCTCTGATCAGGACTGAGGGAAACATGGAGAAAACAATGAGGAAAAAAAATCGTTTTACAGTACTTTTCGTTCTTTTTGCTGCTGTATTGCTGTCGGCGCAGGTCCAGGCGAAAAAAAGGAAAGTCTATCATGCCTGTGGCGTTGATATCGTTAAGAAAGGCAATTCGATCACTGGCAGAGTCTACCGTGCCTCAAAACATTATCATCGCGCACGAAAGAACAAGGTTTTTGAAAACATTCTGGGAGCATTGTCGAGCAGCAAGCTGAAGGTAACTACTGCAAACAAGCGCAAAGGCTATATTACCGCGATCGACGTGGAGGGTTTCCTGGCCGCCAAGCTGTCGTACAATGTTATGGTCCAACGAATGGGAAGGCGTGGCGTCAAGATTCATACCTTCTATGTGGTGGACCCGCTTACACCTGCTAAAGACTTTAAATCCGTTTTCTGTAAAATTTACAGTGCGGCTTTGTAGCAGGCCTATGGTTCTGGCAATTCAGGGATGAATTGACCGGGGCTTCGACGCACCACCAAGACAAGGGGTAAAAAATGAAAAAAATTAAAATGTTGATGGTTACGATGATATTCAGTGTTGCGATCTCGGGCACGGCGGCTGCCGGGGGCCTAAGTGACCTGCTGGAGACGCTGGAAACAACGAACAAGGTGCTTAGTGAAGCCCAGGAGCTGCATGAGAATCTAAGCGGTAAACACGGCAACAGGCATAATTCTTCACATGGCAATTCCCATTCTTCGTACGAGGGACACGGGTATGATCCCCATCATGGTTATGACGACCATGGCGGTTACGACGATCATTGATTAGCTGTACTGCAGAAAAACCTGCATACAAAACGGACTCGGCAGGATGTGCTGCCTGCGCCATCGCCCATGGAACCGGTCCGACAGACCGTGGGCTCACCTGCATGATGCTGCGGCCCAAGATTATTTCTACACCGTCTTGCTGCGAGCCGTGGTAAGAAAAGGCGGTTCGGCCCTGGCGGGGACTCAGCCCCGCCAGTCACTGGCTGCCAGCGAATTTCTGAGAAACCCTTCCGATATCTGCTATCATATCTGCGGCGGTATACAGGCGCTGTTTCAGTGCTGCACCTAAAAGTCTTTTTGATTCAGTTACTTAATATGTAACGTCAGCCATGGTTTGCAATTGGGGTACTTTTATCGATGTTCGGCAGCAGTAATTCTTCGCACGCGGAAGACAGGAATATCAAAGACGACGAAGGCGTGATCGAGCGCTTTATCCCCGTGGCGGTCGAAGATCTGGTCGACGTGCTGGTCGCTTCGGAACAGATGCATGGCCAGGAGTCCCGGACCTTTGCGCGCGTCTGCGAAATGTTCGTGGCGGTCTATCATGCGCGCTACCACCGTAACCTGCTCAAGCTCAAGCGTGCCTATCACCTGTTCAGTCCGGACCGTGATACGGTCGTGGTAGAGGCTGACAGTGACCTGGACAGGGAAAAATTACTGCAGCAGGTTAAAAAGGAGTTGAATTATATCCTCGAGCGCGCCAATTTCGAAAAACTGAGCATCGATGAAATCAATGCGGCACTGAACCAGAAATCACCCTATGGGGTGGAAGTGCAGGTCGACCTGGATGAGTTCGAGGAGATCGCCTTGTATTACCGGGGGCAGGGGATCCGCACCATCGAGCGCCGTACCTGGCAGAGTGCGTTTTTGCGCAAGGAGTCGATCGATGTGCCGCTATATCGCAGGTTGTTCGTGGTGCTGAAGCCAAAACCCCTGGAAGAAACCAGCGCAGAGCTGGCGGTGATGGACGCCAATAACCTGTATTTGAAAATCTTCAAGAATATTCCGCATTATGATCTTGAAATGCTGTTCCCGAATACACGGGTCAAGATGACCTTGTTCGACAAGATCAAGCTGAGCATTACCGGTGGTGGCGGCACGATCGGCGGGTTGTTGACTGCCTGGGGCAAAATCACTGTCGCCATCGCCAAGGGTCCGTTCGCGGTGTTGATGGTCATCGGCATGTTCGGCGGTGTACTCTGGCGCCAGATCTACAAGATCATCTTTCATCGTACCAAGTATATGGCCGAACTCACCAAGAACCTGTATTTTTACAATATCAACAACAATATGGGCGCGATCGCGCAAATCGTCGATATGGCCGAAGGCGAGGAATTCAAGGAAGCGGTGCTGGCCTACTATTTTCTGTATATCCACAAGGACAGGGAGTACACGGCGGAGAGGCTGGACAAGGAAATAGAAGATTATCTCGCCGAAAAATACAAGGTCAGGATCGATTTCGAGGTTTCCGACGGGCTGCGTAAGCTGGATGAGTGCGGCCTGTTGACCCAGAACAGCGAGGGTGTATTGGGTGTCGTGGATCTGGACGAGGCGTTGCGTATATTGAACGAGGTCTGGGACAATCTTTACAATGTCTAGCCCGCATTTCTCACCATCCTTCTCATCTTGCTGTTGCCGCGGAGCATGCGGCCTGGCCGGGCGATGAAAACGGCCTTGTTCAGCGTCTTGATCGTCTGCGGAATTTTGTCTGCCGGGCAGGGCCGTGCTTTACAGCCTTTTCCTGCCGGGGCGGTTGACACGAGAGTTGGTGTGCACGACGGGCTGGCTGCTGAATTTGGTCTGCGCCCAGTGCCACCGCCTGGATGGGAGCGCTTAAGGCGTGACCCCGGCCATCATCCACGGCTGCCCGCTCATGGCAGCGGCCAGGCGAGGTTGTTGTTTGCTTTCGCCAAAAAAGGTGCTGACAACAGGTTTACCCCAAAACTGATCGGTATCGCTGAACGTGTCAATGCGGAAATCACCGACGAGGCTTCTTACCTGCAGCAGCTCAAGCAGCTGCTGGTGCGATCAGCGCCACCCTACCGCGTTAGCGGCAGGATTCGTAAAGAGAAGGTAAACAACATAACGTTTTCGGTCCTGCAAACGGAGCGTGAGGTCGCCGGGATCAAGATTTTACAAAAATTTTATATTCGTATGGCAGGAAAGCATATACTCGTACTAGTTGCCGTGTATACTGATCAAAGCCAGTGGCTGGCTGTACACAACACGCTATTGAAGAGCTTATACAAGGAATGAACATGAAGATAAAACACCACCTGTTATCATTTGGCACACTCGTTTTGTTTCTCTTTCTGTTTCCCGCCGCGCAAAGTGCTGCTGCTTCAGCGCATACCGATCCCAAGGCCAGGCTCGAGTTTCCGGTAACGATCAACGGTTTCCGGTTTGTCGGAAAAAAGCGCTTCAGAAACCCTGCTGTAGGTTATATGCTGAGATATGTCGATCGTGGTGGAATTACAGTCGACCTGTTCGTCTATGATTTAGGGTTGCCCAACATCAAGAACGGAGTTGCCGACCCTAACGTGGTAAAGCAGAAAAAACAGGCGATGGGAGATATCTATACGGCGCTGCGTTATGGTATGTACCGCAAGGTGAAGCAGGCGAAAACGCCGGGTTCTTTTCCGCCGGGTTTTCTGTCGGCAAGCTATCGGATCACCGACCGCCGCGGAAACATAAGGCGGAGCCACCTGTTTATTCGCGGCCAGAACAGGCATTTCGTCAAGTTGCGCGCGAGCGGTCCTGATGCCGGCTCGACAGATGCCAGGATCGCCGGTTTCGCCAGGCAGCTGCTGCCGTTGGTGACGCGCGCCGCCAGGTAAACCCGCAAGCCCGGGGTTCGATGTATTGCGGGGTCAAAGCGTTTTTGCCAGCAACCCCATGCTGCATTCGGCCTGTGAGACGGGGACCAGTACGCGGTGTCCGCCACCCGGGGCGACGCGGATGGCTTCGCCCTGCGGATTCTGCATCTGTTCGAGTGTAAAACGGCTGTTGCCTGCCGGTGAAATCAGCTCGAGCTGATCACCGACTTCAAACCTGTTTTTGACATCGACCTCGGCCAGCGCTGAATCCTGGTGATAAGCCACGATTTCACCGACGAAGACCTGCCGGTCGCTGCGGGAGTAGTTGCTCAGGTAGTTCTGGTATTCCTGGCTGTGGTGGCGTTGAAAAAAACCATCGGTGTAACCACGGTTGGCCAGGTTTTCGAGCGTCCCGAGCAATGCCGGGTTGAACGGCCTGCCGTTGACGGCATCATCCAGGGCCATGCGGTAGGCCTGGGCGCTGCGCGCGACATAATAGTGCGACTTGGTCCGGCCCTCGATCTTGACGCAGTCGATGCCGATCTTGACCAGGCGCTCGACGTGTTCGATCGCGCGCAGATCCTTTGAATTCATGATATAGGTACCGTGCTCGTCTTCTTCGATCGGCATATGCTGGCCCGGCCTGTTCGTCTCCTCGAGCAGGTAGTTTTGTTCCGGTTTCACCTTGTATTCCCAGCGGCAGGCATTGGTGCATACCCCCTGGTTGGCGTCACGGTGGTTGAAATAGCCGGACAGCAGGCAGCGCCCGGAAAAGGCGATACACAGCGCGCCGTGGACGAAAACCTCGAGCTCCATGTCCGGGCAGTGCTGGCGGATTTCCTCGACCTGGTCCAGTGACAGCTCACGTGACAGGATAACGCGCGTGATGCCGATCTGCTGCCAGAACCGGACACTGGCGTAGTTCATCGTGTTGGCCTGGACCGACAGGTGAATAGCCAGTTCGGGCCAGCGCTCGCGAACCAGCATGATCAGCCCCGGGTCGGCCATGATTATTGCGTCCGGACCCAGCTCGACACAGGGCTCGAGGTCCTGCAGAAAGGTTTTGACCTTGCTGTTGTGTGGCAGCAGGTTGCAGGCCAGGTAGAACTTCTTGCCGCGGCGGTGGCTTTCACTGATGCCCTGGCCGAGGACATCCAGCGTGCTGAATTCATTGTTCCGGGCGCGCAGGCTGTAGCGTGGCATGCCGGCGTAGACCGCGTCGGCACCATAGGCAAATGCGTAGCGCAGGTGTTTCAATGTGCCTGCAGGAGACAGTAATTCCGGGCTTTTTGCCATACAATTTATAGTGGATAGTTAGAGAGAGTCTTGTTGTTGAGATTGTAACGGTTAATCAGCAAATGTAAACCGGGACAGGGTAGAAGCAGCGAGTGACCGGGGTGACGGTTCTGATTGTCGGCCCGCCGCAACTGAGTATAATTGTCGTGTCAACGGCTGGCAGGCCCGCAGCGCCGGTTCAAGCGGGCCGTCACCATAAAACGCAAGGCATGGGAAGTGATTCATTACCTGAACTTATATCATCCGGTAACAAGTGCCCTGGCAAGTGCGCCCACCTCTTCTGCGCCAGTGAATCTGCCGCTGGTGGTGGGTACCGCGAACAACCTGTACAAACTGTTGCACGATGCGGACGGCAGTACGGCCAGGATCAACCGGATCATTATCGAAACCTGGCTCGAAAAAATTGAGCAGTTGGCAAAAAAGCTCGGCGAACTGGCAGCGAAGCTTGGCCAGAATGGTGTGGTCTCCGCGCAGGATCAGCAGGCCGTGTCGTTGCGGCTCGAAATCGCCGACGGTAACGAGCTGCCACACAAACTTGCCGACTTGTTCGAGCAGGCCGATAAATTATTGATGCAGTTGAAATCTTTGGTAGGCCGGCGGATCACTGAAGACAAGTACAACCAGTTCTGCCAGTATTTCAGTGAACACCTGCTGAATATCCTGTGTTTTACCCGTCAGCAAAACCCCGAATTAAATGCACGAATTCTGCAGGCCGACGTGTGAAGACTGTGTAGTTTGCACCGCCGCAGAACGCCGACTCAATGTAGGAATTTGCTGACAAGATCGCAGATTCTATTTCACAAGCAGGCACAGTTTATCGTATAATAAATAG